>NZ_JBEYUS010000121.1:0-9765 GCF_040643635.1 Saccharopolyspora sp. NPDC047091 | reverse complement strand
GCTCCGCCACGAGGGAAAAAGCTGTCCTCGCGAGAATCCCGCTGAGAACCCGCGGCGGTGCCGGGTGCGTGCGTGGTCGCCGCTCAGCGGCTGCGCCGCTGACAAGAGGACTACGGAGAAGCTCTGGGGCGTTCGGCTCGGTCAGAACGCTGGCCAGGGGATGGCGGGCCAGTCGCCGGAGGGGGCCGGGAACTCGTCGGCGGTGAGCAGGGCGTCGACCCGGTTGACGAGCGCCTGCACCTCCTTCGGGGTGATGTGCTCGGCCAGCCGGGGCGCGACATCGCCCTCCAGCAGGGCGCGGAACCGGCTCAGCGCCTCCACCGCGTCCGCGGGAAGCCGCTCCCCGATCCAGCCCCACAGCACCGTGCGCAGCTTGTTCTCCGCGTTCAGGCTCACGCCGTGGTCCACGCCGAACACCTCGCCGCGCGGCGAGTGCAGCACGTGCCCGCCCTTGCGGTCCGCGTTGTTGATCACGATGTCGAGCACGGCGAGCCTGCGCAGCTCCTCGTGCGCCGAATGCACCAGCAGCACCGGGTCACCGCGGTGGTCCTGGGCGCGCAGCACCGCGCGCCAGCCCGCGGGCACCTCCGACGGCGGCACCAGGTCCACCAGGTCGGAGTCCTCCTCGGTGTCCACCCACAGCTGCACCATGCCCGGGCCGAACGGCCCGTCGCGCAGCAGCGTCGGCGGGATCAGGTTCCAGCCCAGCGCCTCGGCCACCAGGAACGAGCCGACCTCGCGCCCGGCGAGGGTGCCGTCCGGGAAGTCCCACAGCGGCCGTTCCCCGCGCACCGGCTTGTACACGCACTCCGCCGCGACGCCCTCGTGCTCGACGGAGCAGAAGAGCGTGGCGTTCGAGGCTTCGACGAGCCTGCCCTCGACCTCGATGCGGCCGTGTGCCAGGACCTCGCGAACGGCCGGATCATCGGGGTGCACGGTCGGCTAGTCCTCCTCGGAGCGGCGGTACCCGTTCTGCCGCGGGCAGATGTGCCCCTCCGAGTCCAGCGGTTCCCCGCACAGCGGGCACGGCTTGCGGCCCGCGTTGAGGACCCGTTCGGCGCGCTCGGCGAACGCGCGGGCGTCGGCGGGGCTGAGGAACACGCGGACCGCGTCCGGGCCTTCCTCGGTGTCGTCGAGCACCACCGACTCGTCGATCTCCTCCTCGGTGACCGCGAGCAGTTCGACGACGACGGCCTCGGTCTCGGCGTCCCAGCCGAGGCCCATGGTGCCGACGCGGAACTCCTCCTCCACCGGGACCGCGAGCGGGTCGGTGTCGAGCGAATCGTCCGGCGGCGCGGCGGGCAGTTCCGCGTCGAAGCGGCGCTGCACCTCCTCCAGCAGCGCGCCGATCCGTTCGGCCAGCACCGAGACCTGCTGCTTCTCGAGCTGCACGCTGACCGTCCGGACGTCCTCGGACGCCTGGAGGTAGAAGGTGCGCTCGCCGGGTTCCCCGACGGTCCCTGCGACGAACCGGTCGGGCTGGCGGAAGACGTGGATGACACGAGCCATGGCACCTTCGACAGTAGGCCACCCGGCCCGCGGGCCGCGAAGCCGTCCCCTGTTCGGCCCGGCACGGTCCCTCAGCAGCACCGTCGGCACCACGCGGGCACCTGCGCCCCTCCGGTGCGGGGGGTTCACCCGACCCGCTCGTGCTGTTCGCCGAACGCGAACACACCGCCGCGGGCTGCGGTCCCGATCACCGGCGGCCCGCTACGCTCTGGCCACCCACGATCCGGCCCTCCGGACGGAGTCATGCCATGAGCACCCGTGAACGACACCGGCCGACGCGGCTGCGGGCGGGCGACACGGTCGCCGTGGTCGCCCCGGCGGGCCCGGTGCCCGCCGACCAGCTCGACGCCGGGTTGGAGCTGCTGCGCGACTGGGACCTGCGGGTCGTGCCCGGCAAACACGTGCGCGAACGCCACCCCCGGCTGCGCTACCTGGCGGGCGCCGACGCGGACCGGGCCGCGGACCTGCAGCGGGCCTGGTGCGATCCGGAGATCGACGGCGTGCTGTGCGCCCGCGGCGGTTACGGCTGCATGCGGGTCCTCGACCACCTGGACTGGACGGCGATGGCCGCGGCCGGGCACAAGGTCTTCGCCGGGTCCAGCGACGTGACCGCGCTGCACGACGCGTTCGGCGCGCGGCTCGGCGTCGCCACCGTGTTCGGGCCGATGATCGGCACCGGCGCGTTCGTCGACGACGCCCCGGCCCGCGAACACCTGCGGCGCACCCTGTTCACCCCGGAATCGGTGACGATCCTGACCCGCGGCGGCGCGGAGGCGCTGGTGCCGGGGCGGGCGCGCGGCATCACCTACGGCGGCAACCTGTCGCTGCTCGCCGCCGGGCTCGGCGCCCCGGACGCCGCGCCGCCCCCGGTGCGCGGCATCGCGCTGCTGGAGGACGTCGACGAGGACCCGTACCGGCTGGACCGGGCGCTGACCCAGCTGCTGCGCGCCGGGTGGTTCGACCGGGCCAGCGGCATCGCGCTGGGCTCGTGGACCGGGTGCGGGCCGGTGGACGAGGTGCGGGCGGTGCTGCGCGACCTGCTCGGCGATCTCGGTGTCCCGGTGCTGTGGGAGCTCGGCTTCGGGCACTGCGCGGCGCAGCGCACCGTTCCGCTGGGGGTGGCCGCCGAACTCGACACCGCGGCGCAGCGGCTGAGCGTCCTGCAACCCGCGCTGCGGTGACCGTCGGGTAGAACGGCGGGATGCGGGTTCGGGCGATCACTCCGGAGAAGCTGGCGGGCGAACTCGCCGACGCCGTCGACGCCATGCGCTGCCGGTGGCCGCGGATCGCGGTCGACGGGGCCGCCGCGGCGGGCACCGCGGACTTCGCCGACGGGCTGGTGGAACCGCTGCGGGTGCGCGGCCGCGAGGTGGTGCGGGTGCGGATGGCCGGGTACGTGCGGCCGGCTTCGCTGCGGTTCGAGCACGGCCGGGACGATCCGGACTCGTTCTACGAGAGCTGGTTCGACCTCGCCGGACTCCGCCGCGAAGTGCTCGACCCGCTCGCCGAGGACGGGACCGGGGAGGTGCTGCCCGCGCTGTGGGACGCCGCGACCGACCGGTCCCCCAGGCTCGACCGGGTGCGGCTGCCGGAACGCGGCGTGGCCCTGGTGGACGGCCCGCTGCTGCTGGGCGCGGGCCTGCCGTTCGACCGCGCGGTGCACCTGTGGCTGCCGGGTGCCTCGCTGGCGCGCCACACGCCCGAATCCGAGCGCTGGACGCTGCCCGCCTTCGACCGCTACCACGCCGAGGTCGCCCCGGAACGCCTCGCCGACCACGTGATCCGCGTCGACCGCCCCGGCCACCCGGCCGTCGTCGACGCCTGGACCTGACCCGGAGTCCGCCGGTAGCCGATCACCCGGGACGGCGGTCCAGGGCGGGGACCGCCGCCAGCAGGGTCTTCGTGTAGTCGTGCCGCGGGTCGAGCAGGACCTGTTCCACGGTGCCGACCTCCACGATCTCGCCCCGGTACATCACCGCGACCCGGTCCGCGATGTTCCACGCCAGCCCCAGATCGTGCGTGATGACCAATGTGGACAGTCCGCGTTCGACGCGCAACCGCAGCAGCAGCGCCAAGATCTCCCCGCGCACCGTCGCGTCCAGCGAGGCCACCGGCTCGTCCGCGACCAGCACCTGCGGTGCCAGCACCAGCGCCCCGGCGATCACCACGCGCTGCCGCTGCCCGCCGGAGAGCTCGTGCGGGAAGCGGGACAGGAACGTCGACGCGGGCCGGAGTTCGGCAGCCTCCAGCGCCGCGGTGACCTTCGCGGCCTCGTCGACGACGTCGCCGTGGATGCGCAGTCCCTCGGCCACGGCCTCGTAGACGGTGTGCCGCGGGTTCAACGCCCCGGTCGGGTCCTGCAGCACCAGCTGCACCCGCCGCCGGTAGTCGCGCAGACCGGTGCTGTCGGTGGGCAGCGGACTCCCGTCGAACAGCGCCCGGCCCGCGGTGGGCCGTTGCAGGCCGAGCAGGGTGCGGGCCAGCGTCGTCTTGCCCGAGCCCGACTGCCCGACGAGCGCGACGACCTCGTCCTCGCCGACCTCCAGGTCGACGCCGCGCACCGCGCGCACCGCCGCCCCCGAGCGCGCCGGGAACTCCACCACCACGCCTTCGGCGGCCAGCAGCGGCCGCCCGGCGGGCCGGGCCGGTTCGACGAGCCGGAACCGCGGGTCGCCGACGGTCGGGAACGCCTCGGCCAGCGCCCGGCTGTGCTCGTGCTGCGGCGCGCCCATCACCTGCTTCGACGGCCCGTGCTCGACGATGCGGCCCTCGTGCATGACCGCGATCCGCGCGCAGCTCGCCGCCAGCACCGACAGGTCGTGGCTGATCATGAGCAGCGCGATGCCGCGCTCGGCGACGAGCCTGCCCAGCAGGGCCAGCACCTGGGCCTGCACCACCACGTCCAGCGCGGTCGTCGGCTCGTCGGCGATGATCAAGCGTGGGTCGCAGGCGAGCGCCATCGCGATCATCACGCGCTGCTTCTGCCCGCCGGAGAGCTCGTGCGGGTAGGCGTCGGCGCGGTCGGCGGGCAGCTCCACCGATTCCAGCAGTTCCGCCACCCGCCCGCGCAGATCACCGGTGGCGGTGCCGTGCAGTCGCATCGGTTCGGCGATCTGCGCGCCGACGGTGCGGACCGGGTTCAACGCGTGCATCGCGCCCTGGAACACCACGGAGGCGGTGGACCAGCGGGCCGCGCGCATCCGGCCGAAGGACAGGCCGCGCACGTCCTCCCCGTCCAGCAGCACCTCCCCGTCGAGCACCGCCGAGCGCGGCAGCAACCGCAGCACCGACATCGCCAGCGTCGTCTTGCCGCACCCGGATTCCCCGGCGAGGCCGAGGGTGTCGCCGGGTTCCAGGCTCAGGTCCACGTCGTGCACCGCGGGCACCAGGCCGTCGGCGCCCCGGTAGGAGATCGACGTGCCGCGCAACGTCAGGATCGGGCTCATCGATTCCCCCGCAACCTCGGGTTGAACACCGCTTCCATCGCCCGGCCGCACAGCGTGAAGCTCAGCACCACCAGCACGATCCCCACGCCGGGCGGCAGCAGGTACCACCAGGCGCCGCCGGTGACGGCCCCGGTGTCCATCGCGGACTTGAGCATCGAGCCCCAGGAGACCCGGCTCGGGTCGCCGAGGCCGAGGAACGACAGGGTGGACTCCATGATGATCGCGCTGGCCACCGACAGCGTGGTGTTCGCGAACACCAGCGGCAGCACCGCGGGCAGCACGTGCCTGCCGATGACGTGCCGGTTCCCGCCGCCGAGCACCTGGGCGCGCTCGATGTAGGGCCGGGCCTCCACGGTGAGGGTCTGCGCCCGCACCAGCCGCGCGGTGGTGGGCCAGGAGGTCACGCCGATCGCCAGCACGATCGTGCCGAGCCCCCGCGAGAGCACGGTGGACAGCGCGATCGCCAGCACCAGCGCGGGCAGCACCAGGAAGAAGTCGGTGAACCGCATCAGCAGCGCGTCGGTCCAGCCGCCGAAGTGCGCGGCGAGCACGCCCACCACGGTCCCGATCACCACCGACAGCACGGCGGCGGCCAGCCCCACCAGCAGCGACACCCGAGCGCCCCACCAGGTCAGCAGCAGCACCGAGCGCCCGGACTCGTCGGTGCCCAGCCAGGCCGACCCGCTCGGCGGCTGCAGCGCCTCCCCGGTCACCTTCGTGACGTCCAGCCCGGTCTGGTCGGTGAGCAGCGGTGCCAGCAGCGCCAGCGCCGCGATGAGCACCAGCAGCACCAGCCCGACGAGCCCGCCGCGGTCGGCGCGGAACACCCGCCACGACTCGCCCGCGGCCGCCCGCCTGCGCGCGCGCACCAGCCGGGCCGCGTCCCGTTCCGGCGGGATGACCGGTTCGGCGGCCGTCATGCCGCACGCACCCGCGGGTCCAGGACCCGGTAGAGCAGGTCCGCCACCACGTTCATCACGATCACGCTCCCGGCCAGCACGATGAACGTGCCCTGCAGCAGCGGCAGGTCGGGCACGCGCAGCGCTTCGAAGGTCAGCAGGCCCAGTCCGGGCCACGAGTACACCGTCTCCACCGTGATCGCGCCGCCGACGACCAGCCCGAGGTGCAGGAAGATCAACGTCACGGTGGGCAGCAGCGCGTTCGGCACCGCGTGCCTGCGCCGCACCAGGTCTTCGCGCAGGCCCTTCGCGCGCGCGGTGGTGAGGTAGTCGGCGCCCATCTCCTCCAGCAGCGAGGAGCGCATCACCATCAGGTACTGCGCGTAGATCACCGCGACCATGGTCAGCGCGGGCAGCACCAGGTGCCGCGCCACGTCCAGCACCTGCGAGATCAGCACCGGCGGCGTGTCCGGCGAGACCATGCCGCCGACGGGGAACAGCCCCGGGATGGGCCCCACCCCGACGCCGAACACCATGAGCACGATCAGCCCGAGCCAGAACGTCGGCACCGACCACAGGGTCAGCGCGATGGAGGTGGAGGCCTTGTCGAACGCGCTGCCGTGCCGCCACGCCGCCCGGGTGCCCATCCACAGCCCGAGCGCGACGGCCAGCACGGTCGCGGTGCCCACCAGCAGCACCGTCGGCCAGAACCGCTCGGCGATCAGCTCCGCCACCGGCCTGCTGTAGGTGTAGGAGGTGCCGAGGTCACCGCGCACCAGCGCACCGAGGAAGTCGACGAACTGCTTCCACAGCGGCTGGTCGAGCCCGAGCCGCTGCCGCAGCTGTTCGAGCTGCTCGGCGGAGACGGGCGCGCCGCGCGTCATGGTGCGCACCGGGTCGCCGGGCAACACCCGGAACAGGAAGAACCCGAGCACCGCCACCAGGAACACGCTCACCAGCCCGCCCCCGAGCTTGCGCGCCAGGTATCCCGGCCAGCCACCGCCGGTGCGGCCCCGGGCCGCCTGGTCGCCGGCTTCGACCGTCAAGTCGGCCATGCCTCACTCCCGTTCGTCGACGGTGGCCCGCCGGTGCCGCGCCACCAGCAGGATCACCGCACCCGCGACGACCACCACGCCGGCCAGCACCAGCAGGGTGGTGCGGTCGTCGGCGGCCCGCGAGGTCATGGCGGCCGCGGTGGGCTGCGCCCCGTAGTAGCCCCAGTAGCCCTGCTGCCCGGTGATCACGCCGCCGTCAGCGGGCTGCAGGGCGAACCCGCTGAACCGGTCGGAGCGGTAGGCCTCCAGCGAGTTCTGGTAGTACAGCACCGAGGAGGCCGCCTGCTCGTAGAACCGCTCCTGGGCCTGCTTGACCAGCTCGATCCGCTTCGCCGGGTCGAACTCGCCGAGCTGCTCCGCGTAGAGGTCGTCGTAGACCGGGTCGCACAGGAACGAGTCGGGCGTGCCGCCGCCCTCCGGGGTGGGCCGGGAGGCGCAGGTCTGCAGCCGCAGCACGTAGTCCGGGTCCGGGTTCGCCGACCAGCCGGAGATCGCCAGGTCGAAGTCCCCGGCCGTGGTGCGGTCGTTGACCTGGTTGTCCGAGACCGGTTCCAGCTGCACGGGGATGCCGACGTCGGCGAGCCACCGCTTCACGAACTCCCCGACCTGCGCGTCGGCGGAGGCGCTGGCGTGCAGCATGAACCGCAGGTCCAGCGGCTCCCCCTGCGGGCTGCGGCGGGTGCCGTCGGGTCCGCGCCGGTAGCCGGCCTCGTCGAGCAGCCGGTTCGCCTCGGCCAGGTCGAACTCGCGCGGCCGCGGCGGGTTCCAGTGGTAGTCGTCGAAGATCGGCGGGAGGTAGCCGCCGCCGACCTGCCCGTACCCGTTGAGCACCCGCTCGACCAGCGCCTCCTTGTCGACGGCGTGGTCGATGGCCCGGCGCACCCGCACGTCGCGCAGCGCCGGGTCGCCGCTGCCGATGGGGGCGCCCGTGCTGTCGGCCGCTCCCGGGTTGATCAGCATCTCGAAGAAGCGCCTGCCCTGGCCCTTGACCTGGGTGATGCCCGGTTCGTCCGCGAGCGCGTCGAACTGGGCGGGGGTCAGCTTCGGCGCGACGTCCACATCGCCCTTGCGCAGGGCCTGCACCGAGGCGTCGGTGTTCTTGAACTGCACGAACTGCAGCTCGGAGACCTTCGGCGGCCCGCGCCAGAACTCCCGGTTCGCGCGCAACGTCGCGTACTGCTCCGGTTCGTACTCGGTGAGCACGAACGGGCCGGACCCGACCAGCGGCATCCGGTCGTTGGCGAACCCGGCGACGTCCCGGAGCCCGGACCACACGTGCTCGGGCACGATCGGCGCGTCGATGGCGAGCATCGTGGCCTGCGGGGTCTTGGTGCGGATCACCAGGGTGCGTTCGTCGGGCGCGGCGACCGAGGCGAAGTTCTCCACGAAGTTGCCGTTCGCGGTGGCCGCCGCCGGGTCCCGCATCATCCGGTCGTAGGTGTAGGCGGCGTCGCGGGCGGTGACCGGCTGCCCGTCGGTCCACCGCACGCCGTCCCGGATGCGGAAGGTCCAGGTCAACCGGTCCGGGGAGGTCTCCCAGCTCTCCGCGAGCTCCGGGGTGACCGAGAAGTCCTCGGGGCTGTAGGTCGTCAGCGTCGGGTAGATCAGCCGGAACAGCTCGGTGGCGGCCAGCGAGTACCCGAGGAACGGGTTGAGCGAGTCGATCTGCTGCGGCACGGCGACCCGCAGCCGCGCCTCTCCCTGCCCCGCGGGCGCCGCGATGGCCGCGTTCGGCACCAGCAGCCCGCCCAGGACGAGCAGCGCGACGAGCAGTCTCCGCCCCACGATGCACCCCACCCTTCTCCAGAAGTGAGGAGAAAGAACCATCCCCGGGTGCGGTTAGTCAATGCTTCACGAGCCGTGCCGCGGCCCAGGTCACGGAGTGTGTACTCAACCGTTACGCGCCACCGGATCGGCCCGCGCCCAGCTGCACGATCAGCTGTCGCCCCAGCGGGCCTGCTGCCATTGCACCGCGTCCGGCCGGGCGCCGTCGACGACGTAGCCGAGCAGCCCGGCGCGCAGGTCGCGGAACGGCAGCACCGAGTCCTTCGGGAACAGCAGCGCGCTGCCCGCGTCGAACCGCAGCTTCGGCGCGTCGGGCAGCGGCACCGGGTTGCAGGTGTGCCACGAGGTGAGGTCGCCGTCCTCGGACTCCTCGGTGTAGTTGAGCACCCCGACCTCGGCGTCCACGTCGGTGACGATCCGCAGCTGCTGGTACGGCCCGGCGATCTCGTCGCTCTCGTACGGCCGGTCCCACACGTACAGGTGCGCGGCCCGGCCCGCTGTCGGCGGCCGCAGCACCTTCTCCACCAGGGCGGCCTTGTCGTCGCCGGACGTGGCGTAGTGGCGCTCGCCGTCGACGACGGCGGTGGCGACGGTGACGCCGAGTTCGCTGTTGCGCGCGCCCACCGCTTCGGAGCGCAGCGCGTCCAGGCACTCCCGCGCCTCCCGGAGGGCCTTGATCGCGGAGCCCTGGTGCAGCACCAGCTCGCCCCAGTACGGGTGGCCGTGGATCTTGTTGAGCTCGCCGTAGACGGCGTTGGTGGCCTCGATCAGCTTGTCCACCTGGTCCAGCGGAACGTCGGAGAGGCGGGCGAACACGACCGCCAAGGGTTCGACCGGGCCGTCTTGCAGAGGCGGATTCGACATGCCTTCGTTGCACCCCACGGGAGTCGATTCTGCTGGTCTCGCACGGACACGCCGCGAGCCATGATGCCAACCCGCTCGGCGCCCGCGGACAGCGGTACCGGGAGAACGAAGACTACCTGTCGTGATCTTGTCACTCCGCAGCGCGTACGCCCGCGGTGAAACCCCAGTTCGGCGCCCTGCGCGAACGCAGCGGGCCGCCCGCCCCAC
>NZ_JBEYUS010000120.1:0-9797 GCF_040643635.1 Saccharopolyspora sp. NPDC047091 | reverse complement strand
GCTCCGCCACAGGAGAAAACGCTGTCCTCGCGAGAATCCCGCTGAGAACCCGCGGGTGGCCGGGCTGCGTGCGTGATCGGCGGCTCAGCGGCTTCGCCGCTGACAGGCGGAAGACGAGGGGCCGCTGTTGTGGTGGTTCGCGGTCGGTGGGTTCGTCGCTGAGGGGGATGGGCGAGGGACTGCTGTTTCTGGTGGTTCCTGTTCGGCGGCTTCGCCGCTGACGCGTGGCGGACGGGGGCTGCTGGGGCGTGCCGTGCGTGGCTCGTTCGTCCGGTTTCCGGGGCGTTCTGCTCGGGGGAGTGCGGGGAAGTGGTGGTTGACCGAGGGCTGGAACAGGCCTACTTTTCCGTATACCTATAAGTATACTTCCGTTATGTGGAATCGGAGCGGCCATGTCGATGGAGCGTGCCGAAGCCGTCACCACGCCGGGAAGCCCCAGCCCCCGGCTCTACAACGCCGACCTGGCCCCGCCCGAACAACGCCGCTGGAAGACCTACAGCATCTTCGCGCTGTGGATGAACGACGTGCACAACATCGGCAACTACACGTTCGCCGCAGGCCTGTTCGCCCTCGGGCTCGGCGCGCTGCCCTCGCTGCTCGCGCTGCTCATCGGCATCCTCGTCGTGTTCTGGGGCATGAACCTGATGGGCCGCATGGGGCAGCGCACCGGCGTCCCCTTCCCCGTGATGGCCCGCATCTCCTTCGGCGTGCACGGCGCGCAGCTGCCCGCGCTGATCCGCGCCGTCGTCGCCATCGCCTGGTACGGCATCCAGACCTACCTGGCCTCGCTCGCCGTCGTGGTGCTGGTGCTGCGCATCGACCCGGCGCTCACCCCCTACGCGCAGGACTCGATCCTCGGGCTCTCCAGCCTCGGCTGGCTCTGCTTCCTCGCGCTGTGGGCCGTGCAGCTGGTGATCCTCAGCTTCGGCATGGAGATCATCCGCCGGTTCCAGGACTGGGCCGGGCCCATCGTGTGGGTCGTGATGCTCGCGATGGCGATCTGGGTGCTGGTCCTCGCGGGCGGGCGGATCTCCTGGAACCCGCCGAACGCGCTCAGCGGGCCCGCGATGTGGTGGGAGGTGCTCGGCGCCGCCGGGCTCACCATCGCCATCTACGGCACGCTGATGCTCAACTTCTGCGACTTCTCCCGGTTCGCGCCGGACCGGAAATCGGTGCTGCGCGGGAACTTCTGGGGCCTGCCGGTGAACTTCACCGCCTTCGCGATGGTGTCGATCACCGTCACCGCCGGGACCTACACCCTGTTCGGCGAGATCATCACCGATCCGGCGGAGATCATCGCGAAGGTGCCGAACACCTTCGTCCTCGTCGTCGGGGCCCTGCTGTTCGCGCTGGCGACCATCGGCGTGAACATCGTCGCCAACTTCGTCTCGCCCGCCTACGACCTCGCCAACCTCGCACCGAAGCACATCGACTTCCGGCGTGGCGGGCTGATCAGCGCCGTGCTCGCCGTGGTGGTGCTGCCGTGGAACCTCTACAACAGCCCCGCCACCGTGGAGTACTTCCTCGGCGGGCTCGGCGCGGTGCTCGGGCCGCTGTTCGGCGTGATCATCGTGGACTACTGGCTGCTGCGGCGCGGCCGGATCAACGTGCCCGACCTCTACACCGAGGACCCCGCCGGTGAGTACGCCTACCGGCGGGGCGTGAACCCGCGGGCCATCGCCGCGCTGCTGCCCGCGTCGGCGGTCGGCATCGCGCTCGCCGTGGTGCCCGCGTTCGCCGTGCTGTCCTCGTTCTCCTGGTTCCTCAGCGCGCTGCTCGCGGGAGGGATCTACCACCTGATCGCCGACCGCAGCCGCGACTTCACCGACGTCCCCGGCGGCCACCTGGCGCAGAGCACCACCGCCGAAGGAATCCACTGAGGGACTGCACTGAGGGAGAGCACGTGCGCATCGTCGTCGCCAACGTCAACACGACCGAAGCCGTCACCGAGGTGATCCGCGCGCAGGCCACCGCGATCGCCGCGCCCGGCACCGAGATCCTCGCCGTCACTCCGCGCTTCGGCCCGCCCTCCGTGGAGGGGAACTTCGAGAGCTACCTGGCCGCGGTCGCCGTGATGGACCGGGTGCGGGCCGTGCCGGACCCCTTCGACGCGGTGGTGCTGGCCGGATTCGGCGAGCACGGCAAGGAAGGGCTCGCGGAGCTGTTCGACGTGCCCGTCGTGGACATCACCGAAGCCGCCGCGCACACCGCGAGCCTGCTCGGCCGCCGCTTCTCCGTGGTCACCTCGCTGGCGCGCACCACCGGCCAGATCGCCGACCGGCTCGCGCTGACCGGGCTGAGCTCGCGGTGCGCCTCGGTGCGCGCCACCGGGATGGCCGTGCTGGAACTGGAAGCCGACCCGGAACGCGCCAGGGACCGGCTCGCCGCCGAAGCCGTGCGCGCCGTCCGCGAAGACGGCGCCGAGGTGATCTGCCTCGGCTGCGCAGGCATGGCGGGACTCGCCGAGCAGGTGCGCGACGCCGCGGGCGTGCCCGTCGTGGACGGCGTGCCCGCCGCGGTGGGACTGGCGGAACTGCTGGTGCGGCAACGGCTCAGCACCTCGAAGGTGGGTGGCTGGGCCTCGCCGCTGCCCAAGGAGATCACCGGCTGGCCGATCAGCCGGGCCTGACCGGCGGAACCGGGAACGACGAACAGGAGGTTGCGGTGCCAGACGACCCGTACGACGTGGTGATCCGCGCGCGGCGGCTCATCGGCCCGCGCGGCGAGACCGCGGGCAGCGTCGCCGTCCGCGACGGCCGCATCGCCGCCGTCGCACCGCACGACGCGCCACCGCCCGCCGCGCGCACCGTGGAGCTCGCCGACGACGAAGTGCTGCTGCCCGGCCTCGTCGACACCCACGTGCACGTCAACGACCCCGGCCGCGCCGAGTGGGAGGGGTTCCCGACCGCCACCCGCGCCGCCGCCGCGGGCGGCATCACCACGCTGCTGGACATGCCGCTGAACAGCCTCCCGCCGACCGTCGACCCCGGTTCGCTCGCGGTGAAGCGGCAGGCCGCCGACGGCAGGGTGCACGTGGACGTCGGGTTCTGGGGCGGCGCGATCCCCGGCAACCGCGAACACCTCGGGCCGCTGCACGACGCCGGGGTGTTCGGGTTCAAGAGCTTCCTGCTGCACTCCGGCGTCGACGAGTTCCCGCCGCTCGACTCCGCCGGGCTGGAAGCGGCGCTGACCGAGCTCGCGACCCGGGACGCGCTGCTGATCGTGCACGCCGAGAACTCGGAAGCGATCGACGCCGCACCCAGCCCGCACGGCGAGCACTACCGCGATTTCCTCGCCTCCCGCCCGCGCGGTGCGGAGGACGTGGCCATCGCCCAGGTCCTCGACCTGGCGCGGCGCACCGGCGGGCGGGTGCACGTGCTGCACCTGTCCTCCGCGGACGCGCTGCCGATGATCGCCGCCGCGAAGGCCGACGGGGTGCGGGTCACCGTGGAGACCTGCCCGCACTACCTCGGCTTCACCGCCGAGGAGATCCCGGACGGCGCCACCCAGTTCAAGTGCTGCCCGCCGATCCGCGAAGCGGCCAACCGCGAACGGCTCTGGCAGGGGCTCGCCGACGGCACCATCGACTGCGTCGTCAGCGACCACTCGCCCTGCACCCCGGAGCTGAAGCGGCTCGACACCGGCGACTTCGGCGTCGCCTGGGGCGGCGTGTCCAGCCTGCAGCTCGGCCTGTCCGCGGTGTGGACGCAGGCGCGGCTGCGCGGGCACGGGCTCGCCGACGTGGTGCGCTGGATGGCCGGGCGCACCGCGGAGATCGCCGGGCTGCACCGCAAGGGCGCCATCGCACCGGGAGCCGACGCCGACCTGTGCGCCTTCGCCCCCGACGAGGCCTTCGTCGTCGACGCCGCCGAGCTGCAGCACCGCAACCCCGTCTCCGCCTACCAGGGCCGCGCGCTCGCCGGGCGCGTCCGGCGCACCTGGCTGCGCGGCGAACCCGTCGACATCGCAGGCCCACCACGAGGAACGCTGCTGAGCAGGGGAGAAGCATGAACGACCGGTCCGCGCTGCCCGACCTCGCCTCGCGCGCCGTCGGCGGCGCCGTCGTGCACGCCAACGACGAGCTGTTCGCCGAACGCGAGAACCTCATCAAACCCGCCGCACCCGCCTACCAGCCCTACACGTTCGGCCACAAAGGACAGGTCTACGACGGGTGGGAGACGCGGCGGCGCCGCGAACCGGGCCACGACTTCGCGCTGATCCGGCTCGGATTGCCGGGGATCGTGCGGCGGCTCGTGGTGGACACCGCGTTCTTCAAGGGCAACTACCCGCCCGAGGTGTCCGTGCAAGGCGCGGCCGTCGACGGCTACCCGAGCCCGGCGGAGCTCCTCGACGCCGACTGGGTGGAACTGCTGCCCGCCTCGCCGGTCCGCGGTGACGCCGAGAACGCCTTCGACGTGGACACCGCGCTGCGCTGCACCCACCTGAAGCTGTGCATGCACCCGGACGGCGGCATCGCCCGGCTGCGCGCCCGCGGTGAACCGGTCGCCGACCCGAGGTGGGCGCGCGGCGAGTTCGACCTGGCCGCGCTGGAGCACGGCGGGCGCATCACCGGGTGCAGCAACATGTTCTACAGCTCGCCGTCGAACCTGCTCGCGCCCGGCCGGGCCGCCGTGATGGGCGAGGGCTGGGAGACCGCGCGGCGCCGCGACGACGGCAACGACTGGGTGGAGGTGGGGCTCGCCGCGCCCGGCGTGCTCACCGCCGCAGAGCTCGACACCAGCCACTTCGTCGGCAACGCGCCCGGCTGGGCCGTGCTGTCCGGTGTGGACGGACGAGTGGCCGATCCGGCCGATCCCGCCGCGTGGCGGGAGGTCCTGCCGCGCACCCGGCTGCAACCCGACACCCGGCACCGGTTCCGGCTGCACTCCGGCGCCGAGTTCACCCACGTGCGGCTCGACGTGCACCCGGACGGCGGCATGGCGCGGCTGCGGCTGCACGGCACCGCCACCACCGACGGGCACGCCGACCTGGTGCGCCGCTGGTACTCCGCGGTGCCCGCGGAGTACGCGCGGGACGTGCTGCTCGACTGCGGCGTTCCGGCCGGCACCGCGGGCGAACTCGCCGCCGCGGCGGGCTCCGACGCCGTGACCGTGTTGGCGGCCGCCTTCCGCTGACCGGCCGGGCGCTCCGCTGCTGCCGGTTCCTGCTGACCGGACGGGTTTCTGCCCGGTTTCTGCTGGCAGGCCGGGTCTGCCACCGGCCGAGCCCTCGCCGGCCGGTCCTCCGCCGACCGACCGGAACGGGCACGGGAAGTCGGGTGCGCCGCGGCGCCTGCGACCTAGCGTGGTGGGCATCAGGAAGAAGGAGGATCCGGTGCTGGATCGGCTGAACGCGGCCCTGGACCACGCGGAAGCGCACCTCGGCGACACCGTCGACGTGGGCGAGCTCGCGCGGATCACGGCCACCTCCGAGTACCACTTCCGGCGGATGTTCTCCGCGCTGGCGGGGATGCCGTTCTCGGAGTACCTGCGGCGCAGGCGGCTCACCCTCGCGGGGGCGGAAGTGCTCGCCGGGCGGCGGACGCTGCTGGACATCGCCGTCCGGTACGGCTACGGCTCGGGGGAGGCGTTCGCGCGGGCGTTCCGCGCGGTGCACGGCGTCGGCCCCGGCGAAGCCCGGCGTACCGGCGCCGCGCTGCGCTCCCAGCAGCGGATCTCCTTCCGGCTCACCGTCGAAGGGAGGAGCGAGATGCGCTACCGCATCGTGCGCCGCGAGGCGTTCCACGTCGTCGGCCGGAAGGCGCGGGTACCGCTCGTGCACGAAGGCCCCAACCCCGCGATCGTCGAGCACGTCCGCGGCATCGGCCCGGACGAGCTGCGGCGCATCGCGGCCCTGTCCGACCAGGAACCGGCCGGTGTCATCGCCGCCACCGACGACCTGGACGACGGCCGCGCCGAGGGGAGCACGCTCGACTACTACCACGGGGTGGTGGCCGGGAACCCCGGCCCGGACGACCTCGACTCGCTGGCGGTCCCGGCCGGGACCTGGGCCGTGTTCGAGGTGTCCGGCGAGTTCCCGCACGCCATCCAGTACCTGTGGCGGGACGTCTACACCGAGTGGTTCCCGTCGAACCCCTACCGCAGCAGGCCCGGCCCGGAACTCCTCCGCACCGAGGTGTCCGCGGACGGCGCCCGCGGCGAAGCGGAGCTGTGGATCCCGGTGGAGGAGGCCTGACGGCCTGCGCGGTGCTCGGGTGGCGGAACCCCGGTGGTTCCGCCACCCGGTGCCGTGCAGCAGAAGCGGACGGGCACCTTCATGTCAGACTGCTGACATGAGTCGAAGCGGTCCCGGCGTCGAGCTGGAGACGTCCCTGGGCTACCTGCTCAAAGAGGTGTCGAGCACGCTCCGCGCCGCCATGGAGGACGTGCTGCGGCCGCTCGGGATGACCGTCACGCACTACTCCTGCCTGGAGCTGCTGGCGCAACGACCGGGCCTGTCGAACTCCGAGCTCGCGCGCGGCGCGTTCGTGACGCGGCAGTCGATGAACGTGCTGCTGCAGAACCTGGAACGCGCCGGTCACGTGACCAGACCCGCGGAAGCGCCCGTCGGCAAGGCGCTCCCCGCCCGGCTCACGCCCAGCGGCCGGCGCAGCCTGGAGCAGGCGAGCGCCGCGGTCCGGGACGTCGAGCGCCGGATGCTGGGCGGCCTGGGCGAAGCCGAGCAGGCGGAGGCGTTCCGGCTGCTCAAAGGCATGATCCACTCGCTGCGCGAGCAGTCCGGCTGACCGGTTGTCGGGTTCGTCCGGCTGTCCGGGTTCGACCGGCTGGCCGGGTGGCCGGCTCGTGCGGCTGTCCGGGTTCGACCGGCTGTCCGGCTTGTGCGGCTGTCCGGGTTCGACCGGCTGGCCGGCTGCCCCGGCTCGACCGGCTGACCCCCTCGACCGGCTGATCGGCTGCCCCGGCTCGACCAGCTGCCCGGCTGGCCCGGCTGACCGGCTCGACCGGCACCGGCCCGTCCCCACGGCCCGGTCAGCTCAGGACGATCGTCTCCACCGGCAGCCCGGGCGTCGCGGACAGGTCCAGCGGGGACGGCTTCGCGCCCGCGGCCACCACGTGCGCGCCCAGCGCGGCGATCATCGCGCCGTTGTCGGTGCACAACCGGGGCCGCGGCACCCGCAGCTCGATCCCGGCGGCCGCGCACCGCTCCGCGGCCAGCGCGGACAGCCGCGAGTTCGCCGCCACCCCGCCGGAGATCACCAGGGTGCTCACCCCGAGGTCCTGCGCCGCGCGCACCGCCTTGAACGTGAGCACGTCCGCCACGGCCTCCTGGAACGAGGCGCACACGTCGGCGACCGGGATCTCCCGCCCCGCCCGCTGCTCGCCCTCGACCCAGCGGGCCACCGCGGTCTTCAACCCGGAGAACGAGAAGTCGTGCCGCGCGTCCCGCGGACCGGTCAGTCCGCGCGGGAACGCGATCGCCTTCGGATCCCCCTGCTTGGCCAGCTCGTCGATCGGCGGCCCGCCCGGGTACGGCAGGTCGAGGATGCGGGCGACCTTGTCGTAGGCCTCCCCGGCGGCGTCGTCGATGGTGGAGCCGACCTGGGTGATCCGCTCCGCGATGCCCTCCACCAGCAGCAGCTGGCTGTGCCCGCCGGAGACCAGCAGCGCCAGGCAGCGCCGCGGCAACGGCCCGTGCTGCAAGGTGTCCACGGCGACGTGCCCGCCGAGGTGGTTCACCCCGTACAGCGGGACGTCCAGCGCCACCGAGTAGGCCTTGGCCGCGGACACGCCCACCATCAGCGCCCCGGCCAGGCCGGGGCCCGCCGTCACCGCGATCGCGTCCACATCGGACAGTGCGAGCCCGGATTCGTCCAGCGCGCGGCGCATCGTCGGCGCCATCGCGGTCAGGTGCGCCCGGCTGGCGATCTCCGGCACGACACCGCCGAAGCGGGCGTGCTCGTCGACGCTGGAGGCCACGGCGTCCGCGAGCAGCTCCACCGAACCGTCCGCGCCGAGCCGCACCAGGCCGACTCCGGTCTCGTCGCAGGAGCTCTCGATGCCGAGCACGATCCGGTCGGTGGTGGTCACGACGCACCACCTCCCTCCGCAGTGGGGTCGACCGCGGGCCTGCGCATCGTGTGCGCGTCCGCGCCCGAAGGCTGGTAGTAGCGCTTGCGCAGGCCGACGATCTCGAACCCGTTCTTGCGGTACAGCTCGATCGCCGGGTCGTTGTCGGTGCGCACTTCGAGGAACGTGGTGGCGTGGTGCTCGTCGGCGCGCGCCAGCAGCCGCAGCAGCAGTGCCCGGCCCACCCCGCGGCCCTGGTGCGCGGGATCGACGCCGATGGTGTGCACCTCGGCGTCCACCTCCGGCGGGCGGCCGGCCAGCGACAGCCCGGCGTAGCCGATCAGCTGCTCCGCCTCGTCGTAGGCGCCCAGGTAGTGGTGGCCGCGGTCCAGCTCGGCGGCGAACGACTCCAGCGACCACGGGTCGTCGCCGGGGAACAACACCTGCTCCAGCTCGGCGCACCGCTTCAGGTCGGCGCGGCGCAGCTTCGCGATGAACGGGGTGCTCACGACGCCGCCTCCGGGCTGACCTGCTTGCGCGGTCCCGGAGCGGTGGCGTCCGGGCGGCGCAGGTACATCGGCACCAGCGGCAGCGGTTCCTCCCCGCTGTGCAGGTCGTGCCGCGCGGCCGCGACCAGGCCGGTCGGGGTCGGGTACCGGGTGTCGAGGACCTCCAGCCCGAACACCTCGCGGTGCGCGTCGGCCATCTCGCCGACGGCGAAGTCCAGGTCCAGCTCGGCGATCTCCGCCGGCACGTCGGCCGGGCGGTGCACGTGCGGGCCGGTGAGGCGTTCCCGGTCCGGCCCGTAGGCGGCCCAGTACACCTCCTTGCGGCGCGCGTCGGTGGCGACCAGCAGCCGCATCCCGCCCGCCGAGGCACCGGACACGGCGGCGCCCGGCTCACCGACGTCGGCGAGCACCCCCTGCGCGGCGGCCGTCTCCGGCACCGCGGCGGCGATCGCGTCCAGGCTGCACACCGGGTGCACCGGGACGTCCAGGGCTTGCCCGAGCGCTGCGGCCGTCACCATGCCCGCCCGCAGCCCGGTGAACGGGCCGGGGCCGGAGCCGACGACGATCGCGTCCGCGTCCGCCAGCCGATGACCGGCCTCGCTGACCGCCGCCATCAGGTGCGGGGTGAGCAGTTCGCCGTGCGCCCGGGCGTTCACCGTGACGCGTTGCGCGAGAGGCCGGGGTCCGCCGCCGTCCAAGGCGACCAGCCCTGCGGTGACCGCGGGCGTCGAAGTGTCCAGCGCGATGACGAGCACAGCCGAAAAGACTACGTCACCCCAGGTCACCGACGTGTCCCGGGTGCCGGGCGGGACCCCGACCACGACGAACCCCGCCCACCCGGATCGGAGTGAGCGGACCGTTGGTCCAATCGGACGGGACGAACGGTCCGTTCACCCGGCGATGGCGCCGCGCCGCTGTAGAAATAGCGACCGGACGTTCGCCTAACGCGGCGGTCGGCCAACGCCCCGTTCATCTGAGGAGACCGGACGAACGGTCCGTTCGCCCCGCGATGGTGCCGCCGCAGCCAAAAATAACGACCGGCCGTTCGCCTAAAAGGGGTCAACCGGCGCCCCCGTTCTTCCGAGGGAGCCGGGCCGACTCGAACCGTCCGGGACTGACCACGACCCGACCGGAGTGAACGGACCGTTCGACCAACTAGATCGGACGAACGGTCCGTTCACACCCGCAGAGCCGAAGGCGCGCCCCGCGTACACCGGCGCCGGTTCGGGGCACTCCGCGCAGCGCGCCCCGAACTCGTCCG
>NZ_JBEYUS010000119.1:0-10131 GCF_040643635.1 Saccharopolyspora sp. NPDC047091 | reverse complement strand
GTTCGCGGCGATGACGAACGGCAACCGCGGCAGCTGCACGCAGCCGGGGGCGCGGCGGCTGAGAACCCGCGGCGGTGCCGGGTGCGCGCGTGGTCTCTGCTCAGCGGCTTCGCCGCTGACGAGCGGAAGGCGTTCGGTGTGGTTCCCGGGCTTACGGCTTGGCTCCCGGTTGTCCTGTGCGGATGTTGGTTTTTGCTCTTCGAGCATTGATTTCAGTTTGCACTGAAGGCATTGTGTTTAAAGAATGCTTCGGGCGGGCGGGTGTGCCCGGCCGAAGATCTTGGGGGCTGACGGGTCAGGCGCCGCCGGCACCGTCGACGGGGACGCTGGCGCCGGAGACCATCGAGGCC
Source organism: Saccharopolyspora sp. NPDC047091 (assembly GCF_040643635.1). Taxonomy (NCBI): domain Bacteria; kingdom Bacillati; phylum Actinomycetota; class Actinomycetes; order Pseudonocardiales; family Pseudonocardiaceae; genus Saccharopolyspora; species Saccharopolyspora sp. NPDC047091. The sequence goes on along the minus strand of NZ_JBEYUS010000119.1, from coordinate 9,781 downwards.
CGGTCGCTGAGCAGCCAGCCGGCCACCTCCGCGATCTCGCGCGGTTCCGCCATCCGCCCCAGCGGGGTCGAGGCCGTCACGTGCTCGATCACCCCCGGCGTCGCCGCTTCCCAGGCATCGATCATCTCCGTGGCGGTGCCGCCCGGGGTGATGCCGTTGACGCGGATGCCGTCCCGCGCCCAGCTCACCGCCGCCGTCTCGGTGATGCTGTTGAGCGCGCGCTTCATCGCGCCGTAGGCGGGCAGCGCCGGATTCGCGCGGCGGCTGCCGATGCTGGAGGTGTTCACGATCGCCCCTCCCTCACCCCGCCGCATGAGCTCCGCCTCCGAGTTCATCGCGATCCAGTGCGCCCGGAAGTTCACCTCGAACTGCTGCTGGACGTCCTGGTCGCTGGTGGTGTCGAGCGGGCCGGGCCGCTGGATGGCCGCGCCGTTGTTGAACGCGCCGTCGAGGCGGCCGTGCAGCTGTGCGGCGCGGTCCACCGCCGCCCGGATGCTCGTCGGATCGGCCAGGTCCAGGGCGACCGCGTCGGCGATCCCGCCGTCGGCGCGGATCTCGGCGACGATCTTCTCCAGGGCTTCGGTGCCGCGGGACGCCAGCACGACGGCGGCGCCCTCCGCGGCGAAGAGGTGGCCTGCCGCGGCGCCGATGCCGCGGCTCGCGCCGGTGATGAGCACGACCTTGCCGCTGAGCAGGCCGAGGGATGCGTTGTCGTTGGTCATGCCGCAATACCAGCGCGGCCCGCGGACCGGATTCAGGTACAGCCGGTACCAGGATCAGCGGCGGCGCGACGTGCAGACTCGAAGTATGGACAAGCAGGAGCTGGGCGCGTTCCTCCGCAGCCGCCGCGAGCGGATCCGGCCGGAGGACGTCGGGCTCCCGTCCGGACCGCGCCGCCGGACACCGGGACTCCGGCGCGAGGAGGCCGCGGTCCTCGCGCACATCTCCACCGAGTACTACGTCCGGCTGGAGCAGGGCCGCGCACCTCGCCCGTCGGCCGAGGTCCTCGCCGGGATCGCCGGCGCGCTCCGGCTCACCGACGCGGAGGCCGACCACCTGCACGTCCTCGCGGGCACCGCCCCCAGCGGCACCCGGCTGCACCGGCGCGACGTGCGGCCCAGCATCCTCGCGCTGCTCGAACGGCTGCCGCGGACGGCGGGCATCGTCCTCTCCACCGCGTTCGAGGTCCTGGCGTGGAACCCGCTGGCGGCCGCGCTCATGGAGGACTTCGCGAGGGTCGAGCCTGCAGAGCGCAACCTCGCGCGGCGGGCGTTCCTCGACCCCGCCTCGGCCGCACCGTACGGGATCTCCGACGCGACCGAGTTCCAGCACCACGTGGTCATGGAGCTGCGGACCGCCGTCGCCCGCTACCCCGCGGACGCGGCGATCGGCGAGCTGGTGGACGAGCTCCACCGCGGCAGCTCCGAGTTCGCGCGGCTCTGGGCCAGGCACGACGTGCAGCCCGCGCCGGTGCTCACCAAGACCTTCCGGCACCCCGTCGTCGGCGAGGTCACCGTCGACTGCGACGCGCTGGCCCTCACCGACCGGGACCAGCACCTGGTCCTCTACACCGCGCCCCCGGGCTCCCCGGGCGCCGACGCCCTGGCCCTCCTGGACGTCCTGGGCACCGAGCACTTCACCCCGACCGGCCACTGATCCGGCGGAGCAGCGCTAGCGGCGGGACGGCCCGCGGGATCCTCGCGCGGACGGCGCTTCCTCCTGCGGCGGAGCCAGCGGTGACGACGGTCCCGCAGCGAGGACCCCGCCGAGCTTCCGCCGCCCCACCCCGCTCACGACCCGCGGGAGCGGAGGTCGTAGCGGCGCTGGGCGTAGGCCAGGTCGTCCTTCCACAACCGCAGCGCCGCCCACCGCATCACCGGCCGCAACCCGCCCGCTGCGGCGCGGGCCAACCGGAACCCGGGCCGCGTGGAGTGCGCCACGACCGCCTCGATCACGGCCGTCGTCGGGCGACCGGCCGAGTTGCGGCCCAACGGGGTCGCGTGCGTTTCGACGACGCTGCCCTCCCCTTCCCCCTCGACGATGTGCATCACGACGGTGCGCGGTTCGGGGGCGGTGAACGTCGCGCGCACCGGCACCCCCACTCCCCCGGCGAGCCGGAACGACACGGCCACCTCGAACTCGTCGCGCTCCGGGTCGGGTTCACGCAGCACTTCCAGGTTCGCGAACGAGTACGGGTGGAACCACGAGCCGTGCCACGGGTCGAGCCGGTTCGCGATCACGTCGCGCGGTTCGCACACGCCGACCGCGGTGGCCACCGCGTCGACGCTGCCCGCGAGCGGTGGCCTGGCCGGCAGCACGGGCGCGTCCAGCGGTGCTTCGCCGCCGACCGCGTCGAGGCGGACCCAGGCGAGGACGCCGTCGTCGTGCACCGGGAAGGTGCGCCAGCCCGCGGTCCCCTCCCCCAGGCACATGCCGTGCCAGCGGCACACCAGCCGGCCGTCGTGCAGCCGCGCCTCCCGCAGCGGGGCGCCCAGGTGCGGGCACGCCCCGGGGCCGGCGTGCAGCGCCCCGGAACCGTCGCGCCACGCCACCAGCTCGACACCGGCGACGGTGCGGCCGAACGGCCGCGCGGCGGAGATCTCCCGGCCTGCGGCCAGCACGTACCAGTTCCCGGACGGCCGGTCCTGCGCACGCCGCAGCGCGGCCGCGATCAGCTCCGGCCGGGCCTGCCGCCACGTGCCCGGCTGCTCCGCCCAGCGCGGCGCGCGGATCCGGCGCAGCGGGAACCTCGCTCCCGGTCCTCCCATGCGCACCCCCGTTCGTCAGCGGGCAGCGTAGCCGCGAGCACCTGCGCGGACCCGCGCCGCAACGCGGATTCCGTCGAACGCGCAAGGGAATTCAGCCCTCTCCCGCGGGTGTACCACCGCGGCCCCGCGGGTAGGGCTGAACCGGAACACCGCCTCGCCGGAGGAGGAACACCATGCCCGCCGGAGCGAACCGCAAGCAGGAACGCCAGTACGAGCACATCAAGCGCGGCGCCGAACGGCGTGGCAGCAGCGAGGGGCGAGCCGAGGAGATCGCCGCCCGCACGGTGAACAAGAACCGGGCGCAGCAGGGCCAGGCGAAGCAGCGCAGCGCCACCTCCGTGCACGACATCTCCCCGCAGCGCCGCGGCGGGCTGCGTTCCGGCAACCGCACCGGTCCGCTCGGCCGCACCAAGGCGCAGCTCTACGAGGACGCGCGCCGGGCGGGCGTCGACGGACGGTCCAAGATGAACAAGGCCGAGCTGGAGAAAGCGCTGGCGCGCGGCTGAGGTGGTCGCGGTTCCGCCTCACCGCTCCGCATCGTGCTGTTCGGCGATCGCGGCGGCCGCGGCTTGGACGCAGTTGCCGAGGTCCTCGGCGGCCGCGGCGGCTTGGTCGAGCGCCACGTGCGCGTCGGCGGGCCGCGCGGTGCCGGGCGTGGCGTGGCGGCGGGCGAGCCCGTCGAGCAGCAGCGCCAGTCGGTGACCGCGGACGGCCACGTCGAGCAGCGCGTCCCGCTCGGACAGCGCGCCCGGTTCTCCACCGGGTTCGGCGCGGGCGTCGGGGATGGACGCGGGCTCGACCGCCCGGTCGGCGCCGTCCACGGCGGCACCCATCTCCTCGCGCGCGCGGACCGCGTCGTCCACGGCCGCGCGCGATCGCCGCGGCGCTCGGCCCCGGCCGCCCTCGGCGGCGTCGCCTGTGCTCATCGGTTCCCGTCCCCCCGGCCGATCACGTGCGGACGCCCGCCGCTGATCGTCCGCGGGAGGCGGGGTCGGCGGGTCGGACCGGCTGCGCGCGGATTACCCGGGGCCGAGGAAGAGCACACCTGGCAGGACGCGGCGGCGGGCGCGCCGAGAGCGCACCCGCCGCCTGGGGACCTCGGATCAGGGGGCCTGCACGACGCCCGCACCGATGTCGGTGGACGCCAGCGGGAGCCGCTTGGCGCTCTGCGCGAGGCGCGCCCACAGGCCCCACGCCCGTTCCGGGAACTGCTGGGCGAGCAGCGCGGCGACGCCCGCGACGTGCGGGGTGGCCATGCTGGTGCCGCTGAGCTTCCGGTAGCGCTCCTGCCCCGGCCAGCTGGAGTAGACGTCCACCCCGGGCCCGACGACATCGACCTGTCCGATCTGGTCCACCGTGCCGGAGGAGAAGTCGGCGATCGCGCCCTGCTCGTCGATCGCCCCGACGGCGAGGATCGACGGGCAGTTCGCCGGGTGTCCGACGGGCGCGATGGCCCCGGCGGACCGCTGGCTCTCGTTGCCCGCCGCGGCGACGATCAGGGTGCCGCGTTCGATCGCGCGCTGCGCCACCCGTTCGAAGGCGTCGGAGAACGGCTGGCCCGGTTGGGTGGGCGCGCCCAGCGACATGGAGACCACCGAGCACCCGTTGGAGATCGCCCACTGGATGCCGGAGAGGATGCCGCTGTCCCCGCCGGAGCCGTCGTCGCTCAGCACCTTGCCCGCGTAGATCGACGCTTCGGAGGCGATGCCGTAGCCCGGCCCGGACTGGGTGGTGCGCGGCCCGCAGGCGGTGCCGATGCAGTGCGTGCCGTGCCCGTGCCCGTCGTGGGCGTCCTGGCCCTCCACGAAGGATCCGGTGACGACGTCGCGGCCGGCGAAGTCGGGGTGCTGCTCGTCGAACCCGGTGTCGAGGACGGCGACGCGGATGCCCTTGCCGGTGGGGGCGCTCTGGTCGGCGCGGACCGCGCGCAGCCCCCAGGTGACTTCGGCGTCGGCGACCGGTTGTGGTGATCCGATGGCGAAGACCCGGCGTTCGGGTTCGATAGCGGCCAGCGGGGTGCCGCGTTCGCGCACCGAGCCCTGCAGCGCGGCGATCTGGTCCGGGTCGGCGTCGACGAGCGCGACGCCGAGCTCGTGCAGCACGACGCCACCCGCGCCGCTGAACAGGGCTCCGGGCGCGGCGCCCGCGGCGTCGGCGGTGCTGGCGGTGCGGATGCCGGCGAGCCGGTTGAGCTCCCTGGCACCGAGCACGGTCGCGTCGTCCTCCAGCAGGACCAGGTAGCGGCCGGTGGTTCCACTCTCGGCTGCGGTCATGATCGCCCCCTTGCTCTCGGTGAAACGTGGCCCCTCGAGGTAACTCCTGTCCCACCCGTCCCGGCAAGACGCCGGTCGTGTGCGGTTCCGCGGTGGTTTTTCCCTTGCACAGCAGGAACTTCACCCTCACCCACTAGGCCGAGTGACCCCTGATCGGCGAGCACGCCACGGAGAGTTCCGTTCCGAGCCGGAAGGGCTCCGCCCGACCGGGCGCGCCGGGGTTCCGGCGGACCACCGGTTCGTCGCACACTGGAGGGCAGCGGAGCGCGAGTCCCTCCGCCGCCGCGGCGGCGGACCACACCAACGAGGTGGCGCATGGACAGCACGACCGAGAACGTGATCATCGTGGGTGTCGACGGATCCGAACCCTCCCGGTCCGCGCTGCGCTGGGCGCTGCGGCAGGCCGAGCACACCGGCGCCGAGGTCCGCGCCGTGGTCGCCTGGGAGTACCCGGCGTTCTACAGCTGGGAAGGCGGACCGATGCCACCCGACGACTTCCAGCAGGCCGCCGAGCGGAACATGAACGACGCGGTGGACGCCGTCGCCGGACCGGGCAGCGCGGTGCAGCGCGTGGTGGTGCACGGGCACTCCGCGCAGGCCCTGCTGGAGGCCGCCGAGGGCGCGCAGCTGCTGGTCGTGGGCAGCCGCGGCCACGGCGGGTTCTACCGGACCCTGCTGGGCTCGGTGAGCCAGCGCTGCGCAGTCCACGCGAAGTGCCCAGTGGTCATCGTGCGGGACTGATCTCCACTCGCCTTACGAGGAGGGCGAGTGGCGGAACCTCAGCGGCGCCCTCGCTGGAGGATCGTTCTCACCGGTGGCTCCGCCACAGGCGAGAACGCTGTCCTCGCGAGAAGACCACTGAGAACCCGCGGGGGTGCCGGTGACATACGTGGTCGGTGGCTCAGCGGCTTCGCCGCTGACAGGCGAACGACGAGGATCCGATTCGCGTGTTCTCAGCTGCGACGTGAACTGCGTCTACTGTGGACTCTTCTTTCGATGGGCGGGGAGTTCTGTCGGTTGGGGAAAATCGCTTTCGCGGGGCGGGGTTGCACCGTAGCTTCGGCTGGTGTGAGCGATGAGAAGATCCTGGTCACCGGAAGCGCCGGCCACCTCGGGGAGGCACTGGTGCGCGGGCTCCGCGCCGAAGGCCGCGACGTGGTCGGGCTGGACCTGCTGCCGTCCCGGTTCACCACCGCGACCGGTTCCATCACCGACCGGGAGCTGCTGCGCCGCTGCCTGGACGGGGTCACCGGCGTGCTGCACGCGGCGACGCTGCACAAGCCGCACGTCGGCTCGCACGACCGGCAGGCCTTCGTGGACACCAACGTCGGCGGGACGCTCGCGCTGCTGGAGGAATCGGTGGCCGCCGGGGTGCGGAGCTTCGTGTTCACCAGCAGCACCAGCGCGTTCGGCCGCGCGCTGACCCCGGAACCGGGCGAGCCCGCGGCGTGGATCACCGAGGACGTGGTGCCGGTGCCGCGCAACGTCTACGGCGTCACGAAGGTCGCCGCCGAGCAGGTCTGCGAGCTGGTGCACCGCGAACACGGGTTGCCGGTGGTGGTGCTGCGGACCTCCCGGTTCTTCCCGGAGGACGACGACCGGGAGGAGGTCCGCACCGCCTACGACGGGCTGAACGCGAAGGTCAACGAGTACCTGTACCGGCGGGTGGAGCTGCAGGACGCGGTGGACGCGCACCGGCTGGCGCTGGCGCGGGCGCCGCAGCTGGGATTCGGGCGCTACGTAGTCAGCGCCACTCCCCCGTTCTCCCCGCAGGACGCGGCGCTGCTGCGCACCGATGCGCCCGCGGTGGTGCGGCGGCTGTTCCCCGACCAGGAGGCCGAGTACGCGCGGCGCGGCTGGCGGATGTTCCCCTCGCTGGACCGGGTGTACGCCAACGATCGGGCGCGCGCGGACCTCGGCTGGACGCCGCGGTGGGACTTCCGGCACGTGCTGGACCTGCTGCGTGCCGACGAGGACGTGCGCAGCACGCTGACCAGGGCGGTCGGCGCGAAGGGCTACCACGCGTACCCGCACGGGGTCTACACGCCGTCCTGACCAAGGACGGGCTCGGCGGTCAGAGGCCTTTGAACGGGTGCGCGGTCGCAACGAGGACGGCGGTCTCCCCCGGCGCGATGCGGCCGGACTCGTGCAGCCGGTACAGCGCGGGGAGCACGATGGCGCTGGCGCCCTCGAGCAGGATTCCGCGGCGCGCCAGCAGGTCCGCCGCCGCACCCCCGTCCTCGACGACGACCGGGTCCCCGCCGGATTCGGCCGGCACCCGCTGCGCTTGCACCGTGGTGCAGTCACCGCCGATCGACGGCATGCCGGTGGCCGTCCCGGGGAAGGAGTCGTGCACGCTCGCGCCCGCGCGGACCGCGCTCAGCCGCGGGAACGGTTCGACCAGGTGCACCTGCGGGCCCGGCCCGTCGTGCCGCCGCGCCGCCTCCTGCAACCCGAGGTGCGCGCCGAAGGCGAGGTCGCCGCGCGCGGTCGGCAGCAGCACGTGCTCCGGGACGCGGCCGAGACCGTCCACCACCTCCCAGCCGAGCGGTCGCATCGCGTCCACGCCGAACGGGCTGCTGCCGACGGCGGGCCGCACGTAGTTCGTCACCGCGAGCCGTCCCGGCTCGGTGGCGCGGGCGCGCACGAAGTCCCAGCGCTGCTCGGCGTCGTCGAACACGTGCAGCCGCGCACCGGTGGCCCGGACCGCGTCGAAGATCGGCGCGGGCACGGCGGTGGTGACGGCGAGATCGCACTCCACCCCGTAGAGCGCGGCGTAGGCGGCCAGCGACACCGCGGCGTTGCCGGAGGACGCGGCGACGATCCCCGCGTAGCCCGCCGCGGCGGCCCGGCCGACCGCGCCCCAGCTGAACCGGTCCTTGTGCGAGCCGGTCGGGTTCGCGGCCTCGTTCTTCACCCACACCTCGACACCGTCCGGGGCGAGCTCGGCGGGCAGCGGGAACAGCGGGGTGCCGCCTTCGCCGAGGGTGCGGGCGCCGCGCAGCGGCAGCTGCCCGACCGGGTCTCCGTCGTAGCGGCAGCGCAGGTTCGCCGGCGTGCCGCGCTCCAGGCAGTCCGGGCAGCCCGCGGTCAGGTCGCCGACGGGGTGCGACCGCCCGCAGCCGAGGCAGTCGAGCGCGACCAGGCGTTCGTTCGTGGTGACCTTCGAGGCGTGCGGCATGACGTGCTCACGATCGTGCGGGCGGACGTTTGACCACCGCGCACCCTAGCCGCCCGCGCGCGCACCCGGCGCCACCGAGGTGAATGGCCCATCGGACCGAGCTGCCTGGTCGAATGGGCCATTCACCTGGGGTGCGGTCAGGAGACCTCGGCGGCCGGGGAATCGCCGAGGACCTCGCCCTGGGCGTCGAGCGCCTGCACGCCGACGAAGGCGGCGGCACCGGGCACGTCCACCCTGGTCTCGAAACCGGTGCGCGGCACGTCCTGCACCGGCGCGAGGCCCGCCTCGTCCGGCCCGGTCAGCACCCGCCAGGCGGCGACCTCGGTGGCCCCGTTCCAGCTGGCGTACACGCTGGTGACGCCGTCCCCGGCCTGCCCGGCCACGGCGGGCCGGTCGAGCGGCCTGCCGACCCAGGGGGACCGGAACGCGCGGTACGAGGTGATGGAGTCGACGAACTTGCCGTGGAACAGCACCTCGCCGTCGCCGTCGAACTCGGTGAAGTACGGTTCCCCGCCCCAGCCGACGAACAGGTGGCCCTCGTCGAGCAGCTGGGTGTTGCCCTGGTTCGGCGCCAGCAGCCCCTCCGGGCTCTCGTGGCTGCGCAGCACGGTCGCGGTGCGCGCCTGCTCGTCGACGTCGAGCACCAGCGCCCGCGAGCGCCCGCGACCGGGTGCGGCGGCGGCGTTGTCGAACAAGGTGATCGTGCCGTCCTCGCGGCGCCTGCAGTCGTGCTGCCAGGCGAACGCCGCGTCCGGCCCCATCTCGAAGTCGCTCTTCTTGCCGTTGAGCCGCCAATCGACCTCGCCGGTGCCGCGGTCGATGCGGTAGACGGTGTGCGTGCAGCGGGCGGAGACGAGCAGCGCGTCGCCGTCCTCGCAGACCGCGTTGAGGTGGATGTAGTCGAACCACTCCTCCGGGTCCGTCGGCACCGGGTAGAAGGACTCCTCGATGGCGACGTGCTCCAGGCTGCGCCACTCGAACAGCAGGTCGCCGCTGGCGATGTCGATCTCCTGCACGACGCCTTCGAGCACCTTCGCGTTCGCCGCGCCACCGACGGGCGTGGTGTCGGCGCGGACCTCGGCGTAGACGATGATCAGCGCGGTGCCGCGCGGGGTGATCACGAACTCGTGCATGTCGCCTTCGAGGCCGTTGGCGGGCCGCACGGTCGCGATGCGCCGGTAGCTCTCGTCGAGGATCGCGAACTGCCCGGTGCCGAAGCCCGGCGGGATGTGGATGGCGCCTTCCCACCAGGTCAGCACCGGCTTGCCCTGGTACTCCTGCACCTGCATGTCGGCGATGACGCCCTCGGCGGGCCGGGAGAACCACACCGGCTGCCCCAAGTCGTCCATGATCAGCGCGCCGGGCTGGAAGTCGGCGCGGGGCGCGGCGGCCTCGGGGTTGAGCTTGTTCGCGCCTGCCGGGGTGAGCAGCACGTTGCCGGGCCGGACGCCTGCGGCGGGGGTGCTGATGTCCACCTGCGGCGGGTTGAGGTCGGGTCGGCTCACGAAGGTGTGGCCCGCTCGCGCCCCGGCGCGGGGCGCGGGGGCGGCCGATCGGAC
>NZ_JBEYUS010000118.1:0-10177 GCF_040643635.1 Saccharopolyspora sp. NPDC047091 | reverse complement strand
ATCAGCGGGCTCTCGCTGGCCGACTGCGTGTTCTCCGGGCGGCGCGCGGGACGACGGGTGCTCGGCGGAGGAGGGGACCGTGCTCACGGATGACCGAGCCGCGGTCGAGCCGTACCCCGAGCAGCGTGCCGATCACCTCGAAGGCGACCGGGCTCGCGAAGACCTCCACCAGGTCGACGGGTCCGCCCGCGCGCTCCAGCGCGTCGAGGCGCCGCTCGACGACGTCCGCGACCAGCGGTTCCAGCCGCAGCACCCGGCGCGGGGCGAACGCGGCCGCCAGTTTGCGCCGGTACCAGGCGTGCTCGTCGGCGGGCAGCACGCTGAACAAGCCGGGCGGCACCTCGTCGAAGGTGTCCTCGGCGTCCGCCGGGCCGCGCATCACGTCGAGGCTGGAGCTGAACCGGTGGTCGACGAGCACCTCGCGGGCCAGGTCGTGACTGGTCACCAGCCAGCCGAGCCTCCCGTCGGAGTGGTGCAGCCGGGCCAGCGGCCGCCCGGCGCGCAGCTCCCGCAGCCCGTCGTGCGGGTCGAACGGGTGGCTGCGGGTCGTGGGATGGCGCACCGGCGCGCTCGTCATGGCGGACTCCTCGTCGAGGTCGGGGGAGGGAGACGATGTCCATGCTTCCGGGACACCGGTGTGAAGTCAGGGAACTCCACCCGTCCGTGGAACCGTCGAAACCCTTTCAGCGCAACGATTTACCGGCTGCTCGGGTTTCCGGAACGGGTCCCGGCGGTGATCGCGCTCGGGCAGCGCGGTCGGCTGGCCCGCGAGGTGGTGGCGACCGTCGTGGGCCAGGCCCGGCCCGGCCCGAGCCGGGACGCCCGCCCGGAGCATGACGTCCGATTCACCCCGCCCCGCCCGGCCTGGTGCGTCGCGGCGGGCCCCTCACCCGCCACCTGGCGGGAGGGCGGGGAAGACCTCGCCCGGCGGGAGATCGGGCGAGCGGCCCCGGTGCCCGGAGTCGCTGCCGAGCGTGGTGCGCGGACCCGGCAGCGGGGCGCTCCTGCTGCCTGCGGTGCCGGTCCGGTGCGGACCACCGGTTCCGGCACCGGATCCCGCCTGCGCCGATCCACCACCCGGTGCGGTGAATCGCGGAGTGCTCATGAGCACCACCGCGGCGCCGGTTCCCGCCTCCGGCTCAGAACTCGAATCCGGCCGGGAACGGGTCGCGCGGGTCGAGGAGGTACTGGGCGGTGGCGGTCAGCCAGGCGCGTCCGCTGATGGTGGGGATGACGGTGGTGCGGTCGCCGAGGGTCCCTTCGCCGATGAGGCGGCCGGTGAATTCGGTGCCCAGCAAGGATTCGTTGACGAAGTCGGTGTGCGGTGCCAGTTCGCCGCGCGCGTGCAGCACGGCCATCCGCGCGCTGGTGGCGGTGCCGCCGGGGGAGCGGTCGATCATGCCGGGGTGGATCACGAGGGCGTGCCGGGAGCGGACCGCGGTGGAGCCGGGTGCTTGCAGCGAGACGTGGTGGAGTCCGGAGATCTCCGGGTTCTCGGGGTGCGCGGGCGGGCCCTGCTCGTCGATCGCGGCCATGATCGCCGAGCCGGCTTCGACGAACCGGGTCGCGTTCGCGCGGTCGAAGTCGATGCCGAGCGCCGCGGCCTCGACGAAGGCGTAGAAGTTGCCGCCGTAGCCGAGGTCGTAGCGGACCTCGCCGAAGCCGGGGACGGTGATCGACCGGTCCAGGCCGACGGCGAACGAGGGCACGTTGGTCAGGGTCACGCGCTCGGCGACCCCGTCGACGACGGCCACCTCCGCGACCACGAGGCCCGCGGGGGTGTCCAGCCGGATCGTGGTGATCGGTTCGGTCACCTCGACCATGCCCGTCTCGACGAGGACGGTGGCCACGCCGATCGTGCCCGCACCGCACATCGCCGGATACCCCGAGGTTTCGATGTGCAGCACCCCGTGGTCCGCGTCCGGCCGGGTGGGCGGTTGCAGGATCGCGCCGCTCATGGCGGCGTGCCCGCGGGGTTCGTTCATCAGCAGGCGGCGGACGTGGTCGGAACGTTCGGCGAAGCGGGTGCGGCGTTCCAGCATGGTGGCGCCGGGGATGGTGCCGATGCCGCCGGTGACGACCCGCGCGGGCCATCCTTCGGCGTGGGCTTCGACGGTCTGGATGGTCCGGTTGCTGCGCATCCTGCAGAGCACCTTCCTCGTGGTTCCGATCGGTTCCCGCTACCGCTCCGGCGCGAGCAGCGACTCGGGGTCCAGGACCAGGTCGCCGGCCGCGAGGTTCTCCGCCAGGTGGGCGAGGTCGCGGGTACCGGGGATGAGCATCGCGCGCGGGCTGCGGGTGAGCACCCACGCCGGCCCGACCTGCGCGGGAGTCGCGCCCAGCCGGGCCGCGACCTCGCGGACCTCGGGCCGGTCGGCGACCTCGGGGAGGCCGGCGAACCCCGAGCCGAGCGGGAAGTACGGCACCCACGCGACGTCGTGCTCGCGGCAGAGCCGCAGGACCGGTTCCGCGGCGCGGTCGACGAGGCCGTAGCCGTTCTGCACGCACGCCACGCCCGCGGGCAGCGCGTGGCGCAGGGTCGTCGGCGTCGACGTGGCCGAGCCCGACACCGCCGATCTTCCCGCCGTCGCGCAGGGCCATCAGCTCGGCCGGCTGATCGTCGAAGCCGACCACCTGTTCCGATGGGATCCCCGGCGCGCGGCCCATCGGGGAGGAGTTGACGACCTCCAGACGGTCGAGGCGCAGCGACCGCGGGTCGGCCGCCACTTCGGCGCGCAGTACCGCCGGGTGCTGCGCGGGGCCCGTACCGCCCGGCCGGGGCGCTGGTGGCGCCGATCTTGCTGACCAGCACCAGGCGCTCCGGGTAGGGGTGCAGCGCGGTGCGGATGCACTCGTTCACCAGGCCCGCGGCGTAGAACTCGGCGGTGTCGACGTGGTCGACCCCGAGTTCCACCGCCCGGCGCAGCACGGCGCGGGCCGCCTCGTCGGCACCGTGCTCGAGCCGCATCGCGCCGTACCCGATGCGGGCGACGGGCCGCCCGTTGAGCTCGGCGAGCCCGCCGGGGTGCGGGCGGGGCGTGGCGGGCATCGGCGATCTCCTCGGGTGCGGGTAGCTTCCCCCTGAGCGGAAGGCCTTCCGCAACGTAAACCGACCGGAAGGGGTTCCGCTAGTGGCGAGAGGAGAGCGATCACCGGCCCGGGCCGACGCGCGGCGCAACCGGGACCGGCTGCTCGACGCGGCGCGGGCCGCGTTCGACGACGGCAGGCTGCCTTCCATCGAGGCGCTCGCCCGCGAAGCCGGACTGGGCGTGGGCACCGTCTACCGGAACTTCCCGACCCGCGAAGCGCTGGTCGAAGCCGTGTACGCCGACCAGCGCGCGCGGCTGTGCGCCCGTGCCGACGAACTGGCGGCCTCCCGGGACCCGGTCGTCGCGCTGCGGTCCTGGATGGACCACTACGCCGAGTTCGTCGCCGCCAAGCGCGGCATCGCCGCGGCCCGGGCCCCGGCGGTCTCGACCGGCGCCGTCCCGTCCGGTGCGGCGAAGGACGCGCTCGTCGCCGCCGTGGCCACCCTGCTCACCGCGGGCGCGCGGACGGGCGCGCTGCGCGACGACGTGCCCGCCGCGGACGTCGTCGCCACCCTGGTCGGCATCTTCCTCGCCGCCGACGACCGGGCCCAGGCCGGCCGCCAGCTGGACCTGCTCCTCGACGGCCTCCGCGCGGGCCCGCCCGGCACCCGGCCGGAGTGATCGGACACCGCCGGCGAATCGAGGCGCGCGCAGCGGATTCGGGCGCGCGGGCGGTCGTCGTCCGGTCGGGGAGCGAGTGACCCCGCACGAATTTGTCGATCTTGTGGTGGGATCCGGCGCGGACGCGGCGCGCCGTCCGGGCCGACCGGTCTGCGGGTTTCCGCTGGATCGGCCGCGGATATCGGGAGCATGGTCCGCCGCCATCGATGTCGGTGCAGGATTCCCGCGTTGACCGGGTGCGGCTCGCTGTCTAGCGTTCCGCCGCATGAATCCCGGGCAGCACGTCGAACCGGTCGACGAGGTGGATCGCCGCATCATCGCGGCGCTCCAGCTCAGCGGCCGCGCATCGTGGAGCGCCATCGCGCGCTGGGCCGGGGCGAGCGAGACCACCGTGCAGCGCCGGTTCGCCGCGCTGCACGAACGCGGGCTGGTGCGGGTCGTCGGCGTCGTCGACCTGGACCGCACCGCGGCGGGTTCCTCCATGCTGGTGCGGATCCAGGCGAAACCGGGCAAGGGGTGGGAACTGGCGGAACAGCTGGCCACCCACCCGGACGCCCGGTTCCTGGCGGTGGTCACCGGCACCGCCGACCTGATCGTCGACTTCGTCGCCCACGACAACGACGAACTGCTCCGGTTGCTGTTCACCGACTTGCCCGGGGCCGGGCTCATCGCGGGCACCGAGAGCGTCGCGGTGATCCGCACGTTCACCACCGCGCCCGCCTGGGACACCGGCCTGCTGCCGGACGAGGCGGTCGACGACCTCCGGCGGTCGCGGGTCCCGGCCTACGAGCGGGCCGAGTGGGGGAAACCGGCACGGGAGCTGAGCGAGCTGGAACGCGCGGTCGCCGAGCAGCTGGCCGCCGACGGGCGGCTGCCGGTGAGCGTGATCGCGCGGCGCCTCGGCTGCAGCGAGTCCAGCGCGTCCCGGGCCCTCGACCGGTTGCTGAGCTCGTACAGCGTCCAGTTCCGCACGCTGGTCGAACCCGGGGTCCTCGGCTACGGCGTGGAGTTCATGCTGTGGCTCTCGATCCACCCCGGGCGGCTCGACGAGGCCGGGCGGCGGCTCGCCGAGCATCCGGGGACGAAGTTCCTCGCCGCGGCGACCGGCCGGTTCAACCTGGTGGGGCAGATGGTGCTGCCCGCCAAGGCGGACCTGTTCGGCTACACCACCGAGGTCATCGGCACCCTGCCCGGCCTGCACGCCTCGGACATCACGCTGCACCTGGCCACGCTCAAACGCGCCTGGACCCCGGTGGGCGGATTCGAACCAGACCGAACGTGAGGGAGGAACCGTGTCCTCGACCGAACCTGCCGCAGCCTGGCAGTGGCCGGAGCAGACGTGGCGCGGCCACGTCGAGGCGGTGCGCGCCGGACGGCGCCTCGTCCCGCCGGAGTGGCCCGGCGGTGCGCGCGCCGCGGTGGCGCTGTCCTTCGACTCGGACCACGAGACGATTCCGCTGCGCGACGCGGAGACCAGCCCCGGCCGGCTCGCCCAGGGCGAGTACGGGTCGCGGGTCGGCGCCGGCCGCGTCCTGGAACTGCTGGCCGACTTCGGCGCCCCGGCGACGTTCTTCATGCCCGGCGTGTCCGCGCTGCTGCACCCCGGCGAAGCGAAGGACTACGTGGCGGGCGGGCACGAGATCGGGGTGCACGGCTGGATCCACGAGCGGAACACCTTGCTGGGCAAGGAGGACGAGAAGGCGCTGAACGTCCGGGCGCTCGACGCCCTCGCCGAGCTCACCGGCGTCCGGCCCGTCGGAGTCCGCACCCCGTCCTGGGACTTCAGCGAGTCCACGTTGGACGTCATCCGCGAGCTCGGGTTCGAGTACGACTCGTCGCTGATGGCCGACGACGAGCCCTACGAGATCGTGGCGAACGGCGAGCCCACCGGGCTCGTGGAGATCCCGGTCGACTGGATCCGGGACGACGCCCCGTACTTCACCATGGACCGCTACGGATCGGTGCGCCCGCACACCCGCCCGCGCGACGTCCTGGAGATCTGGATCGACGAGTTCGACGCGGCCTACCGCGCCGGCGGCGTCTTCCAGCTCACCATGCACCCGCACGTCATCGGCCACCGCTCGCGGATGGTCGTGCTGCGGGAACTGCTCGACCACGTCAAGGCGCACCGCGACGTCTGGTTCGCCACGCACGCCGAACTCGCGGCCACCGCCCGCGCCGAAGCCCGGCGGCTCGATTCCCCCGGAGTGACACCATGACCGGACCCGCAGCGGTCGCCACCGCGAAGACCACCCCCGCGCAGCGCAAGGCGATCGTCGCGGGCACCATCGGCAACACCGTCGAATGGGTCGACTGGGCGCTGTACTCGGTCTTCGCGAAGATCATCGCGGTGGAGTTCTTCCCCGCGGGCGACGAGACCGTGGCCCTGCTGTCCACGCTCGCGGTGTTCGCTATCGGCTTCGTGATGCGGCCCGTCGGCGCCGCCGTGCTCGGCGCCTACGCCGACCGGCAGGGCCGGAAGAAGGGCTTGGCGCTCACCATCGGGCTGATGGCGGGGGCGTCGTTCCTCATCGCGCTCACCCCGACGTACGCGACCGTCGGCCTGCTGGCACCGGTGGTGCTGCTGCTCGCCCGGCTGCTGCAGGGCTTCGCGGCGGGCGGCGAATTCGGTTCCTCCGCGGCGTTCCTGGTGGAATCCGCGGGCACCGGGCGGCGCGCGTTCGCCGGGTCCTGGCAGCAGGTGTCGGTCGCCGGGGGCGTGCTGATCGCCTCCCTGATCGGCACCGTCGCCACCTCGGCGCTCAGCGACGAGGCGCTGCACGGCTGGGGCTGGCGCGTCGCGTTCGTCCTCGGCGGGCTGCTCGGCCTGGTCGGGCTGTGGCTGCGGACCTCGGTGGAGGACACCGACTCGTTCACCACGGCCGCCTCCAGCGGACGGACGAAGACGAACCCGCTGCGCACCATGTTCGTCGACCACCCGGTCGCCGCGCTGCGCGTCGCGGGCATCACCATCGCCGGGACGCTGACCTACTACATCTGGGTCAACTACCTGCCGACCTACGCGAACCTGGTCACCGGGATCCCGCTCTCGCAGGCGCTGCTGTCGCAGACGTTGAGCCTGGTCGCGTTCGTGGTGCTGCTGCCGTTCGTCGGCCTGCTCTCCGACAAGGTCGGGCGCAAGCCCACGCTGGCCGCGTTCGCCGGCGGGTTCGTGGTGCTGTCGTGGCCGCTGCTGCAGCTGCTGCAGAACAACTTCTGGAGTGTGTTCGCCGTGCAGCTCACCGGGATGCTGCTGGTGCTGGGCTATTCGGCGAACTGCGCGGTGATCATGGCCGAGCAGTTCCCGCCGGAGGTTCGGGCGACTGGGATCGCGCTGCCCTACGCGCTGTCGGTGGCCCTGTTCGGCGGCACCGCGCCGTACATCACGACCTGGCTCGACGACATCGGCCACTCCGACCTGTTGTGGTTGTACGTGTCCGGGGCGGCGCTGATCTCGCTCGTCATCTACCTGACCATGCCGGAGACCAAGGACCAGGAGTTCGCCTGATGACCCACGTGCTCGTGACGGGTGCCGCGAGCGGCATCGGGCGCGCGATCGCGGCCGACTTCGCCGCCCGCGCGGACTGCGCGGTCACCGCCGTCGACATCGACCGGGACGGGCTGGCCACCGCGCCGGGCTCCCCGGTGACCGCCGACCTCGCCGAACCCGGGGCGCCGCAGCAGGTCCTGGAGCACGCGTGGCGCCGGGCGCCGGTGGACGTGCTGGTCAACGCGGCCGGGATCTACCCCTCGCTGGACATGCTCGACGTGGATGCCGAGCGGTGGGACCGGGTGTTCGCGCTGAACGTGCGCGCCCCGGTGCTGGCCACCACGGCGTTCGCGAACCTGGCGATCGCGGCGGGACGCGGCGGGGCGGTCGTGAACATCTCCTCCGGCGCGGCCCTGCGGTCCCGGCCGGGCGGCGGCGCCTACGCCAGCTCGAAGGCGGCGCTGGAGATGGCGACCCGCGCCGCGGCGCTCGAATTCGGCCCGCACGGCATCCGGGTCAACGCCGTCAGCCCCGGTTTCGTCGCGGTCGGCAGCGAGTGCAATCCGGTCGCCGAGGACTACGCGGCGGCCGTGTCGGTGAACCCGCTCGGACGGCCCGGCGAGCCCGCGGACGTCGCGCGCGCGGTGCGCTGGCTGGCCGGCCCCGAATCCTCGTGGATCACCGGCGAGATCGTGCGCGTCGACGGCGGCTCCAACGCCGGCGCGGCGCACCTCCCGCGGCTGTGGCCGCCGCGGGACCTCGAACAGGAAGGACGCGGGCGATGACCCACACCGCCTACGCGGTGCTCGGCGGCGGTGCGATCGGCGGAACTCTCGCCTACCACCTGGTGCGCGCCGGACACCCGGTGACCGTGATCGACGCCGATGCCGAGCACGTGGCCGCCATCCAGGACCGCGGGCTCCGGCTGGACCGCCCCGGCGGCGGCGACGCGGTCCCCGTGCGCGCCACCACCCCCGAGGAGTTCACCGGCCCCCTCGACCGCGTCCTGCTGGCCGTCAAGGCCCAGGCCACCGCGGCGGCGGCCGACTGGATCGCCCCGCGGCTCGCCGCCGACGGCTACGTGGTCTCGGTGCAGAACGGGTTCAACGAACCGGTGCTCGCCGAGCGGATCGGCTGGCCGCGCACCATCGCCGCGTTCGTCAACATCTTCGCCGACCGCACCGCGCCCGGCGTGATCGCGGACGGCGGCGCGGGCGCGCTCGTGCTGGGCGAGCCCGGCGGGCTGCCGGTGTCCGGACGGGTGCGGGAGCTCGCCCGCGACCTGAGCGCTTGGGGCCCCGCGCAGGTCAGCGACAACGTCGAAGGTTTCCTGTGGGCCAAGGCCGGTTTCGGCGCGATGCTCGCCGCGACCGCGCTCGCCGACGATGCGATGGCCGACCTGATCGACCGGCACCCGGCGACGATGTGCGCGCTGACCGAGGAGGTGTTCGACGTGGCGGAAGCCCTCGACGTGCGGCTCGAACCGTTCGACGCGTTCGAACCGGACGCGTTCGCCCGCGGCGCCGATCCGGCGGAACGGGCCGCCGCGGTCGAACGGCTCACCGCGTGGCTGCGCACCCAGTCGAAGAACCGCAGCGGCATCTGGCGGGACCTCGCGGTGCGGCACCGCGCCGTCGAGGTCACCACGCACTACGCCACCGTGCTGGCGGAGGCCGAGCGCGCCGGCGTGGGAGCGCCGGTGCTGCGGGCGCTACTGGGGATGCTCCGCGAGCTCGAAGCGGACCCGGATTCCATGTCCGAGCACCGGATCGCCGAACTCGGCGGCCTCGTGCGGAGCCGGGCGTGACCGCGGTGGCGGCCTGGCTGGCCGCGCACCGCGACGAGATGGTCGCCGACCTCGCCGAGTACGTCGGGCACGAGAGCTCCAGCGACGACCTGGCCGCGCTGGACACCTGCCTGCACTGGGTGCGCGACTGGCTCGACCGCAGGCTGGGCCCGTCCACTTCGGACGAATGGCTGCCGAGGGAGACCACCGGCGACGTCCTGGTCCGGCACTACGCGGGCACCGGCGCACCGGTGCTGCTGCTCGCGCACTACGACACGGTGTGGCCCACCGGAACCCTCGCCGACTGGCCGTTCCAGGTCGACGGCGATCGGATGACCGGGCCCGGCGTGTTCGACATGAAGGCGGGGCTGGTGCAGGCCGTGTGGGCGGTGCGGGCCCTCGACGAGCTCGGGCTGCCGCGACCCGCGTTCACGCTGGTGCTCAACGGCGACGAGGAGACCGGCAGCCTCGCGTCCTCCGAGGTCATCGTCGCCGAAGCCGAGCGGGCCCGGCCCGCCCTGGTCTTCGAGGCCAGCGCGGACGGCGCCCTCAAGACCGCGCGCAAGGGCGTCGGCCTGTTCACCGTCACCGCCACCGGCGAGGAGGCGCACGCCGGGCTCGACCCGACCGCGGGCGCCAGCGCGATCCAGGAACTGGCCCACCAGGTGCTGCACCTGCACGGCTGGACCGACCTCGACGTCGGCACCTCGGTGAACGTCGGCCTGATCGACGGCGGCACCGGCGCCAACGTGACCGCGGGCCGCGCCACCGCCCGGATCGACGTCCGGGTGAGCAGCGAAGCGGAACGCCGCCGCATCGGCGCGCTGCTCGCGGACCTCCGGCCGGTGAACCCGAAGGTGCGGCTGGCGGTGACCGGTGATTGGAACCGCCCCGTGTTCACCCGCACCCCCGAAGTCGGCGAGCTCTTCGCGCTGGCCCGCGCCTGCGCGGAACCGCTGGGCGTGGACCTGCGGGAGGTCTCGGTCGGCGGCGCCAGCGACGGGAACTTCGTGCTGGCCGCCGGAATCCCGGTCCTCGACGGCCTCGGCGCCATCGGCGGCGGCGCGCACGCCCGCACCGAGCACGCCACGATCAGCGGTCTGCTCGAACGCTCCGCCCTCGCCGCCGCGCTGCTCTCGGAGCTCGCCGGACGCTGATCCGGCCCCGCGAACGTCCACCCGGGCCGGAGCC
>NZ_JBEYUS010000117.1:0-10434 GCF_040643635.1 Saccharopolyspora sp. NPDC047091 | reverse complement strand
TCGGCGTGGTTCTCCCACGCCTCCGGGATCATCATCAGCACCGAGTGCGGCAGCGACCGCCCGCCCAGGTGCAGCAGCTCCAGCACCTCGTCGAAGGTGGCCGAGTCGCTGCCGTCCGGCGTCGCGATCGGGTACAGCCGTTGCAGGTCACCGGGGATGAGGTCGGTCGCGAGCATGCTCTCGCGGGTCCGCATCCAGTTCCGGTTCCCCTTCATCGTGTTGATCTCGCCGTTGTGCGCGATGAAGCGGTACGGGTGCGCCAGCGGCCACGACGGGAACGTGTTCGTGGAGAACCGCGAGTGCACCAGGCCGATGGCGCTGGTGAACCGCTCGTCGGCCAGGTCCGGGTAGAACGAGCCCAGCTGGGTCTCGCTGAGCATTCCCTTGTAGACGAAGGTCCGCGCCGACAGGCTCGGGAAGTACACCGCGGCCTCGTGCTCGGCGCGCTTGCGCACGCAGAAGGCGCGGCGTTCGAACTGGAGGGCCGATTCGGACTCGGCTCCGTCGCTGCCGTGCCCGATGAACAGCTGGCGGAAGCTCGGCATCACCTCGCGGGCGGCCCGCCCGGCGTTGTCCGGCTCGATCGGCACCTCGCGCCAGCCGAGCAGGGTGAGGCCCTCCTCGGCGACGATCCGCTCGACGACCTCGGCCGCCTCCCGCGCCTCGTCGGCGTCGGCGGGCAGGAAGGCGGTCCCGGCCGCGTACCCGCCCGCTTCGGGCAGGTCGAACGGGACCACGGCGCGGAAGAACTCGTCGGGGACCTGCGTCAGCACGCCGACGCCGTCCCCCGTCTCCGGGTCGGCACCCTTGGCGCCCCGGTGCTCCAGGTTGCGCAATGCCGTGAGGGCGTTCTGCACCAGTGCATGGCTGCGCCGCCCGTGCATGTCGGCCACGAACGCCACTCCGCAGGCGTCGTGGTCGTGAGCCGGGTCGTACAGACCCCGCTCGGCGGCGCGACGTTGCGCCTCATTTCTCAAATACTGGGAATCCGGCATCGATCCTCCCGTCGCCAGGCCCGGATCGCGGCGAGGGAATTGTGAGCACTCGCAAGCGATCCGCGAAAACCTTTCGGGCACTGACAAAAGGATGCGCCGTTGCATCGTCGGTCAGTTCCGGGCACTGTACAGACGGATCGGGCCCACGGCTACGCCTGAGTAACACGGATGAAAATCACATGGCGGCGTCCCGGAGCGTGGAACGGGCCACCCTCCGGCGGCTCGCCGCAGGTCAACTTCGATCAACCCCCTGACCAGGGGCGGCGCGGCCGGAGCCCGGATTCCGGGGCGGCGGCGGGGACATCGGGGCTGATCACGACGGCTTTTTCGGTCCAGTCCGACTCCCGCGTGATGTAGCACACATCGCAGGAAGGGTTGCCTGCCCCGGAACCCGTCGAAGCCGTCCTTTGTGGAGTCTCGGCTTCCCGGGCCGCTGCGCCAAGTTCACACAGATGACGCAGCGCCACGGTCGGATTTTCGCGCAGCGCGCCGAATCGCGAGTCCGGATGAAACGTTCCATTCGGACATCGGGCCCGCGACCGGCGAGGATGCACCGAGCACCGCTCCCCCGCGCGGCACGACCACCGGCGATCGCGCTCCGCGAGCGGCCGTGCGCCCAGCGTGCCCGATCCCCGGCCGGATCCTGAATTCCGCGGAACGGCGGGAAATCGTTCGGCTCCGCACCGTCACATTTCGATTCCCCGCCGGACGATCAATCGCGGGAGAGCTCGCCGCCCGTCGCGGGAACCGGCACCGGTTCCGCCGCATAACGCGACAGCAGCAGAAGCATTGCGATTCCGATCAGCAGATAGGAATCCCCGAACAAGTGCTGTAGCGCATTCCAGTTCCCACTGGCCGGAAGCATCCGGAACGTCGCGACGAACGCGGCCACCACGAGCACCCCCGCGGCCACCAGCCAGCCGCGGCTGCGCCTGCGCAGCGCCGTGCCGACCGCGACCAGCAGCCCCGGCGCCACCCACACCCAGTGGTCCGACCAGGACGTCGGCGAGATCAGCAGCGCCAGCAGTGCCGTCGCCAGCAGCGCCGGAGCGACCTCCGCCGTGCGCAGCACCCGCACCGCCACCAGCGTCAGCACCAGTGCCGCCAGCGCCCACAGCGCGTGCTCGGTCAGCACCGGCAGGTCCAGCCGGGACAACCCACCCATGATCGACTGGTTCGTGTGGTACGAGGAACCGCTCACGCCCGCGGCCGGCCCGCTGCCGAACCAGTAGTCCATCGACGCCGAGTGGTTCAGCACGAACCCGAGGCAGGTCCCGGCGGCCGCCGTGATCGCCGCGACCGCGGCCGCCCGGTAGTCCTTGCGCACCAGGAAGAACAGCAGGAACGCGGCGGGCGTCAGCTTGATCGCCGCGGCCAGGCCCACCAGCAGCCCTCGCGGCCAGCGCGGGTGCTCGGTCAGGCAGTCCACCGCGACCAGCGCCATCAGCAGCACGTTCACCTGGCCCAGGCCGAACGACGCGTACACCGGCTCCAGCAGCAGCGTGCCCGGCAGGCCGATCGCGGCCACCGCCAGCGCGCTCTCCCGGCTCAGCAACGGCCACATCCGGCGCGCCACCAGGTACAGCACCACGCCGATCGCGGCCAGGTCCGTCAGGTAGATCAGCCACAACCCCGCCACATACGGCAGCACCGACGGCACCGCCAGCGGCAGCAGCGCGAACGGCGGGTACACCCAGGGCAGGATCCGGTCGGCGCTCGTCATCGGCCCGCCGACGGTGATGTCCCCGCCGCTGAGCCAGGTGTGCACCGCCCAGCGGTACACCTGGTAGTCGACGCCCGATCCGTGCCCCAGCCCGGCCCGGCGCATCAGGAACAGCGCCACCAGCGAGATCAGCAGGGCGACGCCACCGGCGGCGATGACCGACCGCGGCTGGACGAGCACGTGGGCCCGCAGCTGCGCGAACAGCCGTTGCGCGGTGGCGAGGGAGCGGGTGAGGGCGGTCTGCCGAGGCCCCGGTAACCGGGGGCTGCGTAGCGGGGTGGCCAACGAGATCCTTCCGTCGCGCGGCCACCAGCATCGGCTGCCCGATCCCCGACGAGGAGCATCCGGCCGCAGGGTGCACCTGGATACAGGCGCAGAACTCTATCCAACCGCCCGGAGTGCCCCGCCCCACACCCCACATCCCGCCAGGTGAATGGCCCATTCGCCCAAGCGGAGTGGGCGAATGGGCCATTCACCTCGGTGCGGGAGGGGTCAGAGCGCGTAGAGCTCCGGGAGGTTGACGACGATCGCCTCCTGCGTGCTGCGGGAGATCACCACGACGGCCTTGTGCTCCGGGTCCGGGTTCTCCTCCCGGTGCGGCACGTAGGGCGGCACGAAGATGTAGTCGCCCGGCTCGGTCTCGATCCGCACTTCCTCGGTGCCGTCGTGGAAGACGAACCGCGGGTGGCCGCTGACCACGTAGATCGCGGTCTCGGACTCGCCGTGGTGGTGGTTGTCGGAGGCCGTCGCGGGCGCCACGTGCGTCTCACCGGTCCAGATCCGCTCGGACCCGACGGTGTCGCCGCTGATGGCCGCGAGCCGCTGCATGCCCTCGGTCTGCGCGGTGTTGCGGTCCAGCTCGCTGCCGCGGATGTGGTGCAGCCGGGAGCGCAGCGACTGCTTCTCCGCGGGGTCGACCTTCGAGGTCAGGTCGGGGTGGAATGCGTCCGCCATGGAACTGCTCCGTTCTGGGTCAGGCCGCCGCGCGCTGTTCGGCGGCCAGGTCGGCGATGGTGATCCGTTCGAGGAAGTCCGCGACGGCGCCGCCGAGCCGCGTCCACACCGCGTCCCGCTCGGCGTCGTCGTGCCGGGAGGTCACCGCGCCTTCGACGACGCGGACCACGTCGGCGAGGCTGATCTCCGCGGCGTCCCGCGCCGGCCAGTAGCCGCCTTCGCAGCCGCGCTGGCTGTGCACGAGGCCGCCGCGCCGCAGCTCCACCATCAGGTTCACCAGCGAGTTCAGCGGGATCCCCTGGGTGCGGGCCATCGATTCGCAGGTCTGCTGCCTGCCGCTGCTCGCCAGCTCCACCAGCGCGCGCACCGAGTAGTCGACGCGGGCGGAGATGTGCACCGGCGCGGCCCGGCGCACCCGGGCGCTCTTCGCGGTGGTGACCTCGGGCAGCACCACGGCGCCCTTGGCGATCTCCTCGCAGAACAGCACGATCCGGGCGGCGACGCTGCGGTGCACCTTGTCGTTGAGCACGTCGTGCACGCCGTCCTTGAACACCGCGGTGCTCGCCTGCGGGTGCGCGGCGCCGAGCCGGGTGACCGGGTCGACGGGCGCGATCGCGTCGGCGTCGCCGTGCAGCAGCAGCACCGGCACGTCCGGGAGCCGCCGCGGCGGTTCGGCGGTGCCCGCGTCGAGCTCGCCCCAGTGGAAGTCCGGGTCGGTGCTGAGCCGTTCGCGGTGGATCGGGCAGGAGGTGCGGGCGGCGATCTCGTCCTCGCGCCCGGCGGGCGCACCGGGTGCCGCCGCCAGCGGGGTGCCCGCCAGCACCAGGCCGTCGACCTCGGTCTCCAGCGCGGTCTCCCAGGCGCGCAGCGCGCCGGTGTCGGTGCCGACCAGGATGCGGGCGGTGTCGCCCGCCCCCTCGAACCAGTCGGCCGGTCCGGTGCCGAGGTCGGGGACGACGACGGTGTAGCCGTCGACGGCGAGCCTGCGGCCGAACCGCTCGTACACGCCGGGGTGCTCGCCCCGCCCGTGCAGCACCACGACGTGGCCTCGCGAGGCGCTCTCCGGCACCCAGCTGCGGGTCATCTCCACTCCATTCGTTCCGTGCCCGGCATCATGGCACCCGTGGACGGCCCGGCGGTCACGCCGAGGTCCGCTCGGCGGCGGCCGAGCGGCGCGCCACTTCCTCGCGGACGGCGGGGATGAGCTCCCGCCCGTAGTCGACGGCGTCGTCGAGCGGGTCGTAGCCGCGGATGAGCAGCGTGGTCACCCCGATGTCCACGTAGTCGGTGAGCGCCTTCGCGACGGTCTCGGCGGTGCCGACGAGCGCGGTGGAGTTCCCGGCCGCGTTGGTGGCCTGCGAGGTCGGCGTCCACAGCGCCCGGTCGTGCAGCTCGCCCTTGGCGGCCGCGGCCAGCAGCCGCTGCGAGCCGACGTTGGCGACCTCCGCGTCCTTGCCGAGCGTCTTCGGGCCGGTGAACGAGCCGAACCCGCCGCGGGCGGCGCGGATCCGGTCCAGCACGGAGTGCGCGCGTTCCCAGGCGAGTTCCTCGGTGGCGCCGAGGATCGGCCGGAACGACACGCTGATGCCGGGCGCGTCGGTGCGCCCGGCGGCGCGTGCAGCGGCGCGGACGGAGGCGATCTGCTCGGCGGTCTCGGCCAGCGGTTCGCCCCACAGCGCGAACACGTCGGCGTGCTTGCCGCCCACCCGGTAGGCCGCCGCCGAGGAACCGCCGAAGTACAGTGGGATCCGGGGCCGCTGCACGGGTTTCACCGCGGTGCTGAAGTCCTCGATCCGGTAGTGCGCGCCGTCGTGGTCGATCGGCCCGTCCTCGGTCCACGCCCGCTTGAGCACCTCCAGGTACTCGTCGGTGCGGGCGTAGCGCTGCTCCTTGTCCAGGTGGTCGCCGTCGCGGCGCTGGTCGGCGTCGCTGCCGCCGGAGATGACGTGCACCGCGACCCGCCCGGCGGACAGCGCGTCCAGGGTGGCGAAGGTGCGCGCGGCCAGCGTGGGGGCGACGAAACCGGGCCGGTGCGCGACGAGCAGCCCGAGCCGGTCGGTGTGCGCGGCGACGTGCGCGGCCAGCTGGGTGCCGTCGGGCGATCCGGAGCCGTGGCCGATGAGGACGCGGTCGAAGCCGCCGTCCTCGTGGGCGCGGGCGAAGCGGCGCAGGAACGCCGGGTCCACGGCGGGACCGCTCGCCGGGTGGATCTCGGAGACGTGCTGGGCGCCGATCATGCCGACGATCTCGACACTCATTCGAACACTTCCTGTCTGGTTTCCCGGGGCCGCCGCGCGGGCGCGCGGGACCGCGCCCGGGGCCGGGCGGCCGGGGCGGTGCGGGTGGTGCGGGTGGTGCGGAGGTCAGTGCACGCCGAGCCACGAGAGGAGCTCGGCCCGCTGGGCGACGAACGCGGGCGCGGACACGTCGCGCGGGCGGGGATGTTCGACGAGCTGGTCGTGCACGATGCCGCCGCCGTCGAGCACCAGGACCCGGTCGGCGAGCAGCAGCGCCTCTTCGACGTCGTGGGTGACGAGCAGGATGGCGCAGCCGTGCCGCTGCCACAGCTCCCCCACCAGCGCCTGCACCTTGATCCGGGTGAGCGCGTCGAGCGCGGAGAACGGTTCGTCGAGCAGCAGCAGGTCCGGCTCCCGCACCAGGGCGCGGGCCAGCGACGCGCGCTGCGCCTCACCGCCGGAGAGCACCTTCGGCCACTCGTCGACCCGGTGCCCGAGCCCCACTTCCTCCAGCGCCGCCACGGCCTTGGCGCGGTCGGGCCTGCCGCGCAGGCCGAGGACCACGTTGCGCCACACCCGCTTCCACGGCAGCAGCCGCGGCGCCTGGAACGCGACGGCGCGCCGCCGGGCCACCCGCACCTCGCCGCTGATCTCGTGGTCGAGGTCGGCGAGGATGCGCAGCAGGGTGCTCTTGCCGCAGCCGCTGGGGCCGAGCAGGGCGACGAACTGGCCCGGTTCGATGTCCAGGTCGAGGCCGTCGAGCACGGTCCGGTCGCCGAAGCTCTTGGTGAGGCCGCGGACGGAGGCCGCCAGTTCGGCCGGCGCGGTCCGCACCGCGGCAGCGGTCCCGTCGGAACCGTCAGCCCGCGGGGCGGCGTCGGTTCCGGTGCCGGTCGCGGTGTCGGTTCCGGTCGCGGTGTCGGTTCCGGTCGCGGTGTCTGGGGCGGATTCGGTCACGCTCCGCGGAAAGCCGGTCGCCATGCCAGCACGGTCCTTTCGAGAAGTCGGACGAGGAAGTCGGCCACCAGGCCGAGCAGGGCGTAGAGCACCAGGCACACGACGATCACGTCGGTCTGGAAGAACTCGCGGGCCATGTTCATCTCGTAGCCGATGCCGGCCGTCGCGTTGATCGTCTCGCCGAAAACCAGCGCCAACCACGCCGAGCCCAGCGAGAACCGCAGCCCCACCAGCGCGTTCGGCATAGCCGCCGGCAGGATCACGTGCCGCACCTGGGCGAACCAGCCGAGCCCGAGCGTCTTGGCCGCTTCGACCAGCCCGGCGTCCACGTTGCGGATGCCGCCGAAGATGTTCATGTACAGCGGGAAGGTCACCGCCAGCGCGATGAGCACGATCTTCGGCGTCTCCCCGATGCCGAACCAGATGATCAGCAGCGGGATGAGGCCGATCACCGGGACCGTGCGCAGCATCTGCATCGGCGCGTCCGCGATGTCCTCACCGCGCCGGAACAACCCGGAGATCGTGGCGAGCACGACGGCGGCGACCAGCCCGAAGACCAGGCCGATCGCGACGCGCTGCACCGAGGCGAGCACCGCGTCCTGCAACCGGCCCTCCTGCCACATCTCCCAGGCGGTGGCCGCGACCGTGCCCGGCGAGGCGAGCGTGTCGTCGTCCAGGACGCCGGTCGAGCTGAGCACCTGCCACAGCACGATCAGCGCGATCGGGCTGAACGTCTTGACCAGCCAGCGGGGCAGCCGCTGCTCCCCCTTGGCTCGGTCGGTGCGCACCGTCGCGACGGGTATCGCGCCGGTGTCGGATCGGGCGCTCTCAGGCGCGGGCAAGCTCATCGTCACGCTCCACGGGCATGGGAGGGGAAGCCGGCACCCGCCGGATTTCGGCGCGGTGCGGCGGAGTTCGGTGGCGCATCGGCACCGGGCGCGCTCCGGTGCGGGAGCCGCCGTGCGGTGCGTGCGGGAACGCCCGGGACCGGGCGCGGAGGAAGGGCTCAGGCGCTACAGAGCGCGGAGGACACTCGGGCGAAATCCACGTATCCGCGCGTGGTGAGCGTCGACGTCCGGGCCATGCGATCACGGTAGCGACGCGCCGCGGCCGATGTAAACCCAACTCGGCACGACAGGATTGAGCTCCCGGATGGTGGGAAGAAGTCGTCTTCGCGGCGCGCGAGAACCTTCCGGGAGTCCCGGAAACGCGGGAGTCGCAGGTCCGGCGTCTCCCTAGCGTTCGCACATGGTCCTCGCAGCGCCTTTCAGACCGCCACCCGATCCACTGCACTCCCGGCTCTCCACCACTGAGCGGGAACGACGCCGGCTGCGCCGCACGCTGTGGACCGTCGAAGCGGTTCTGGTCGCTTCCGTGCTGGTCGACGCCCTGTTCACGGTGCTCGGCGTCGACCTCCGGTGCACCTCGGAGACCCTCTGGGTCGTCGTTCCGCTGGGAATCGGGTTGCGGGTCAAGTTGACCAGGGTCGAGCGGCGGCACCTGGAGCTGAGCGAGCTGCTCGCCGAACGCAACGGGACCCCGGTGTTCGTGCGGCGCGAGCACGGCATCCGGATCGCGCTGCCGTGGCACACGGCCCGGGCGCTGTACAAGCCGCGGCAGCCCGCCGACCGGTGGACCAGGAACTTCGAGCGGATCGCGTTCTGGCGTTCCGCCGCAGGACTGCTCACCGTCGCCGTCGCCACGGCGAGCTACGAGTCGCCGACGACCCCCCTTTTCGAATCCATCGGAAAGACGCAGCTCACGGCACTGCTCGCGCTGTGCGTGGCGCCACCGCTGTTGGCACTGCTGGTATGCGTGACCCGCGAACGGCATCGGGGACGGCTGCGGGACGGCATCACCAGCATGCTCCGGCGAATCCTGTTCGGCGTGCTGACCGCTGCGGTTCCGGTCGCCGCGATCATCGGCGTCATCGTCCTGCTGTACCGGTTCTCGGACGACGGCCGGCTGACGGAGGCCTGGATGGTGGTGGCGTTGTTCATCCCCTTCCTCGCCGTCTGCTGGCTCGCCGGTTACGCGCTCTGCTCCACCTATTGGGCCGCACGTACCGCGTTCTGGACGAGCGACGTGCATCCGCTGCTCCCCCCGGTCATCTCGGCGGCGCTGGCCGTCGTCACCACCGCCCTGGACATCGCGGAACGGGTGGGGAGCACCGATCCGCGCACACCCGCGCCGATCTGGTACGTGCTGACCGTGTCGGGACTGGTCACCACCCTGGTGCTGGCGATCGTCGAATACCGGCGGCTGCGCGGCACTGGCATCGGCTGGCGGACCGGACCCAGCCCCGTCGAAGCGGACACGGTCCCCATCCCAATGGCCGAAAACCCGACCACGCCGATCCCGCGGTGCACCGGCCGATCGAACCCACTGGGGCGAGGCGCAGCCGACCGCGACGCCACAGTCCGCATTCCCCGGCCCCGACGGCCCGGACCGGGGATTCACTAGAAGGCTCCTGGAACGGCCGGGTGGGCCGCGCGCCTCGGATATGATCGGCGGATCATGAGCTCCACTTCCGGTGAACTGCTGGCCGTCAGCGACCTGCACGTCGCGATGGCCGAGAACAAGGACATCGCGCGCGGGCTGCGCCCCCGCACCGACCAGGACTGGCTGATCGTCGCGGGCGACGTGGGCGAGCTGTCCGAGGACATCACCTGGGTGCTGGGGATGCTCGCCGAGCGGTTCGCGAAGGTCATCTGGGTGCCCGGCAACCACGAGCTGTGGACGCCGAAGCAGGACCCGCTGCAACTGCGCGGCGAAGCCCGCTACCTGGAACTGGTGCGCCGCTGCCGCGAACTCGGCGTCGTCACGCCGGAGGACGAGTTCCCGGTGTGGACCGGGCGCGGCGGACCCGTGACGATCGCACCGCTGTTCGTGCTCTACGACTACACCTTCCGTCCCGCCGGGACCTCCACCAAGGAGGAGGCGCTGGCGGTCGCGCACGAATCGGGCGTGGTGTGCAGCGACGAGTTCCTGCTGCACCCGGACCCGTACCCGACCCGCGACGACTGGTGCCGGGCCCGGCTGGCCCACAGCGAGCGGCGGCTCGCCGAGTGCGATCCGGAGCTGCCGACGGTGCTGGTGAACCACTACCCGCTGGTGCGCGAACCCACCGATGTGCTCTGGTACCCGCAGTTCGCGCAGTGGTGCGGCACCGTGCACACCGCCGACTGGCACCTGCGGCACCGGGCGGCCGCGGTCGTCTACGGGCACCTGCACATCCCGCGCACCACCTGGCACGACGGCGTGCGGTTCCAGGAGGTGTCGGTGGGCTACCCGCGCGAGTGGAAGCGCCACGGGCTGCCGGACGATCCGCTGCGCCTGGTCTTCCCGGAGGGGACGTCGTGATCGAACGCCTGCTGCCCGGCGAGCTCGCCTGGGAGGAGACCCGCACCGACCCGCCCGAGGCCTGGCTGTTCGACGCGGAGGCCGCGGTCATCGCGCGCGCCGTGGACAAGCGGCGCTGCTGGTGCGCGCCGAGCTGTTCGCCGCGCTGGACGGGTTCGACGAGCGGTTCTTCATGTTCTACGAGGACGTGGACCTGGGCTGGCGG
>NZ_JBEYUS010000116.1:0-10666 GCF_040643635.1 Saccharopolyspora sp. NPDC047091 | reverse complement strand
GCCGCGGTCAGAGGGCTTCGAGCTCGGCGCGCTCCGCGTCGTGCTCGTCGAGGGTGCGCTCGGCCAGGGCGCGCATCTGCTCGGCGGAACCTTCCTGTCACCGGTGACAGGAAGGTTCCCTTGCTCCGTAATGGAGTCTGGTGCGGAGGGGTCGGTGGGCGGCACGACGTTATGGCATGCGAAATACCCGGAGGCGGCTTGGCGACTCCGGGTGGTCTTCGATGTTCGTCTGTCGGCTGGAACGCTCGGGTCAAGCTCCTTCGGCGATGGCACGGACCAGAATGTTCGGACGCGGCCGCAGCGTCGCTGCTTGGTACGCCTGTCGAATGGTGGAGAGGGCGGCGTCGGGCCGCTGCATGACATCGACGGGCAGGATCTGCACGACTGCTACGCCATGCGTCGCATAACGGGTGTTCCGCCTCGTCGTCGCGGCGAAATCGGCTCGCGACGAGTGGTATGCGAACGAATCGAATTCCACGGCGAGGCCCACGTCGTCGAACCACGCGTCGGGCATTCCGACGTAGCGGCCACCTTCGTCGAACAGCGACGTGTTCCACGAAGGTTCGGGCAGGTCGGAAGTTCTGATCAGTTCGAAAACCCGGAGCTCGGCGACGGAACGAACATCGGCCGTCATGGCCCGGAGAATCTCGCGCGGCAGCCCGGTCCCTCGTCGCGATCCTCGTTCCATCTCCTCGCTGAGAGCTCGAGGTGAACAACCCGGGGCCCGCTGGATCGCTTCGACGAGCAGCGCTTCCGTCGAGCGGCGGGACTGCCAGGTGCGGGCAGCATCCATGACCGCCCGAGCCGCGGGAGCCACCGGGATACCGTCGATGATGATCGGTGGGGGCGGGCGTGTGGTGCGCTCGAATCTGACCAGATCGCTGCTCTGGATCTTCTTGCCGTGCGGGATGAGGACGTGGACCGGAGCGGTCTCGTCCGGGGTGTCGAGACCGTGCATCCGGGCCGCGTGCATTCCGGTGACCATGGCGGACGGGCCGGCCCGCAGTAGTGCAGCTGTGATCAGATCATCCGTGGTGGGCGGGCCCGGCATGACCAGGACGATGCCGGGGAGCAGCCGTGTCCACGGCCCGTCGACGCGTCCGCGTCGGTAGCTGGTCGACTGCGAGACGCCGAGCTTTTCCAGTTCGGAGACATGGAAAACGCGGCGGGGCGATGACTGGAGAGCGTGCTGGTTGATCACTGTGGATGACATGTGATCACTATCGGTCATGTTCGGTGTGGTGGCGGGGCGCTCATTCGCCGGTGTGTCGGCCGGGCCTGCACCTCATGAGGCGGACGGAGCAAGGGAACCTTTCTGCCACGGGTGACACGAAGGTTCCCTTGCTTGCCCGCGGTTGTTCGGGGTGGGTTGAGGGCGAATCACCAGGGAACGCATAGCTCGCTCTCAGCCTGATGGCGCACTGTCGGTTCATGGCTGACGACGATTTCGCAGGTGCCGGTGGCCGTTTCGCAGCGGATGCGCCACCGGGGGGTGGCTACGGGATGACCTCGGCGTCGTGGGAAGCGGGCGGTTCGCAAGGCCGGCGGCCGGATGTTCCTGAACCGGGTGAAAAGCGATCGCGCTTCGCCGGCCTCTCGGCCGGCACGGTCGCCGTGGCTCTGCTCGCCGGATTCGTCGGGGGTGCTGCCGGGTTCGGCGGCAGCTTGTTGTTGGGGTCATCGGATGGCTCCGGCTCGCCGACATTGAGCCAGCACGATTCCGCCGTGGGCACGCAGATCAGCGCGCAGAGCGGAACCGTCCAGTTCGCAGCGGAGAAGGCGTCGAAGAGCACCGTGGACATCGCGGTGTCGTCGCGTTCCGGTAGCGCGGAGGGCACCGGGGTCGTGCTGACCGCTGACGGCTACGTGCTGACGAACAACCACGTCGTGAGCAGCGGTGGAGACATCTCGGTCACCTTGCCGAACGGGAAGAAGGCGAGCGGCCAGGTCATCGGAACCGCCCCCTCCTACGACCTGGCGGTGATCAAGTTGGATGGGGTCGGCGGGCTCACCGCGGCCGAGCTGGGCAGGTCTTCGGATCTTGCGGTCGGGCAGGCGGCGGTGGCGATCGGCTCGCCGCTGGGGCTGGAGGGCACGGTCACCTCGGGCATCGTGAGCGCGTTGGACCGCACGGTGGAGGTGTCGTCCGACAACGGCCAAGCGGTCGTCTACAACGGTATCCAGACGGATGCTTCGATCAACCCGGGTAACTCGGGCGGCCCGCTGGTGAATCTCGACGGTCAAGTGATCGGGATCAACTCGAGCATTCAATCGAACACGTCCAGCGAGTCCAGCGCGGGCAACATCGGGTTGGGGTTTTCGATCCCGATCGACACGGCCAGCAGGGTCGCCGAGGAGATCATCAAGTCGGGCGTGGCGATGAAGCCGCAGCTGGGTGTCACCGGCGTCGATGGCGAGGCGGGGAACGCCGTGATCAGCAGCGTCAGCGCGGGTTCGGCCGCCGAGAAGGCGGGGCTTCGCCAAGGCGACACGATTCTCGAGGTGAACGGCAAGGCGGTCAGCGCGTTTTCGGACCTGATCGCTCAGATCGGGTCGAGCGAGCCTGGCGGGAAGGTGACGCTCACGGTCGGCGATGCGCAGGGCGGTAATGCCCATCCGGTCGAGGTCACGTTGGGAAGCGTGCGGGATTCGGAGCCGGAGACGGCCACGCAGCGCCCAGGGGCGGAGAGCCCGTACCAGTGGCCAGGTGGACAGCTCCCGTACGGCCGCTGACGGGGCGAGCAAGGGAACCTTCCTGTCACCAGTGACAGGAAGGTTCCCTTGCTCTCATCGGTGGGGGTGGGTGGGGCAGTGGGTTTCCACCCCCGGCATCACCCCGTCGACCAGGTACCGCGCCGCGGCCGTGTCGAGGCAGTCGTCGCGTTGGCTGGCGAAGGCGCCGTGGGAGCGGCTGCCGTCGAGGACGACGAGCCGGGATCCGGGGAGCCGTCGTTGCATGCGCCGCGCGCCGTCGAGGGGCGTGGTGGGGTCGTGTTCGGCTTGGGTGAGCAGCACCGGCGGCATGTCGGGGTGTCCGAGCCGGGTGGTGTCACGAGGTGGTGTCCAGTAGGCGCAGGTGCCGGCTTCGATTCCGGTGAGGACGGGTTGGGGGTCGGCGGCGCGCAGCGCGCGGATGGAGGCGAGGACGTCGGCGGGCCGGGGTCGGGTGCTGTCGGCGCATTTGATGGTGCGCAGCGCGGATTCGTAGTTGTGGTCGTCGGCTTCGGCGGGGCGCAGCGGGGTGTCGTCGCCGGTGTGGACGTAGTGGCTGAGTGCGTGGGCGAAGGGTTCCCAGCGTTCGGTGCGGGAGAGGGTGCGGTAGACGACGCGGTCGAATTCGTCGGGCCCGTAGGTGTCGTGGGGGAGTGCGGCGCGGGTGTCGAGGTAGTGCTGCCGGACGGTGCGGCGGTCGTCGCCGAGGCCGAGCCGGGGATGGGCGGCGATCCAGTCGAAGAGGACGTCGCGTTGTTCGATCATGGCGAAGGCTTGCCGGGTGTCGAAGTCGTGCCAGTCGTCGGGGCTGACGACGCTGTCGAGGACCATGCGGCCGACGTGCCGGGGGTGGTGGGCGGCGTAGGCGGCGCCTAGGTAGGTGCCGTAGGAGACGCCGAGGTAGTTGAGGCGTGGTTCGCGCAGTGCGATGCGGATCCGTTCCATGTCGTGCGCGGTGTTGGTGGTGTTGATGTGCGCGTGGGCGGGGCCGATGGTGCGCGTGCAGTCGTCGGCGGTGGCCTGCAGTCCGCGCAGGTGGGCGCGTTCTTGTTCCGTGGTGGTGGGGACGGGGTCGGGTCGGGGGTGTTGGAAGAGTCCGCCTGCGGGGCCGCAGTCGACGGGTGCGCTGCGGCCGGTGCCGCGCGGGTCGAATCCGATGATGTCGTAGCTGCGTCGGACGGCGGCGGGGAGTTTGGGGCGTTTGCTCTCGGCGTAGTCGGTGCCGGTGCCGCCGGGGCCGCCGGGGTTGACGAGCAGTGCGCCGCGTCGTTCTTCGGGGGGACCGTCGGCGGGGATGCGGGTGAGGGCGATGGTGATCTGCGGCCCGCTGGGATCGGCGTGGTCCAACGGCACCGTTAATCGTCCACATTGGACTGCTGGGTTGTCGGTGATGCTCTCCGGACAGGGGCCGAATCGAGGGTCCGGTGCTGCGGTCGCGGCGGGGACGGGCGCGAGGGTCGCGAGCAGCAGGGCGAGCAGCGGGAGGGCGCTGCCGCGACGCGAGATGAACACGCTGAGTGACTCCAGTGCTACCTGAATGGGGTTTGCCAACATGTATTGAACATGATTATCGTTACCGTCCGCTAGTGGCAAACCATGCGGAGGAGTCGGAGTGGGTCACCTGCTGATGGTGGAAAGCTGGGTCGGGGCGATGAGCACGCTGCTGCCCAGAGGAATCCGGGACGGGGGCCACCGCTTCAGCTTCCTCACCCGGGACGTGCACCACTACCTGCGAGCCTGGGACCGGCCGGGCGCCCACCCGCTGCTCGGCGCGCAGAACGTGCTCACCGCCGAGACCAACGACGTGCCGTCCCTCGTGGAGCACGTGGCGCGGCTGCAGCCCGCGCTCCGCTTCGACGGCGTGCTCACCTCCTGCGACTACTACCTGGGCGCCGTCGCGCACCTCGCGCAGCACCTCGGTCTGCCCGGATCGCCGCCCGAAGCGGTGGAGCTCGCCTGCAACAAGGACCGGACCCGGCTCGCGCTGCGCGAAGCCGGTGTCCCCGGTCCCGCGTTCGCGCTCGCCGACACCGCATCCGGGCTGCGCGAAGCGGCCGCCGCCCTCGGGTTCCCGCTCGTGGTCAAACCGGTCGACCTGTGCGCGGGCATGTTCGTGCGCAAGGTGTCCGACGAGGCCGAGCTCGCCGAAGCCGTCCGCGATCTGGAGGGCTTCCCGGTGAACGCCCGCGGCCAGCGCCGCAGCCGCACCGTGCTGCTGGAGGAACTGCTCACCGGTCCCGAAGTCAGCGTCGAAGCCGTCACCTCGCACGGCCGGACGACCGTCATCGGGGTGACCGACAAGAGCGTCGGCGGCGCGCCCTGGTTCGTCGAGACCGGGCACATGTTCCCCGCCGCCCTCGACGCGGACATCGAACGCGCCGCCACCTCGACCGCCGTGGACGCCATCGCCGCGCTCGGCCTCGACAACACCGTCACCCACACCGAACTCAAGCTCACCCCGGACGGGCCGCGCATCGTCGAGGTCAATCCGAGACCCGCGGGCAACCAGATCACCGAGCTGATCCGCCGCGTCACCGGCATCGACCTGCCCGCGGTGCACGCCCGGCTCGCCGCCGGAGAACGACCCGACCTCACCGCGCACGCAACCGGGGCGGGCAGTGCGGCCATCTCGTTCCTGCTGCCGCCGCGCACCGGCCCGATCCGGCACATCGCGGGCGCCGAACTGCTCGCCGGAACCGACGGCGTCGTCGACAGCGTCGTCAAGGAACCCGGGCACGTGGCAGGCGCCGCGACCAGCAACAACAACTACCTCGGCCACGTGATGGCCACCGATCCGGCACCCGGGGCCGCGCGCGCCCGCGCCGAGGCGGCCATCGGCTCGCTGGACGTCGTCTACGCCGAGGATCTGGTCACCGCATGAAGGACGCCTTCCTGTCACTGGACGGGTTCGCGGCGGCCGTGGGGGACGGACTCGCGGGCGACGAAGTCGCCGAAGCGGCGGTGAGCGTCGGATTCCTCACCCAGCAAGGCGTCCGCCATTCCGGGCGCGGTCGTTCCTACCGCAACCACGTGCTGAGCCTGCGCGTCGAGGACGCCGTCGGTTCCTGCGCGGTCGAACCGGGGGAGCTCACCGACGAGCAGGTCGTGGACTGCGTCGGCGCCACCGTCGGGCAGCTGCTGCGGCACCCGCTGCCCGCGGTGCGGATCGCCGTGCTGGACGCCTACCTGATGTGGCGGTTCCCGCACCGCGAGCACGCCGAGCAGGTAGCCCTGGATCGCGGCAACTCGCTGCAGAAGTCCTTGCAGCGCGCCGAACTCGTGGTGGACCTGCTGCCGGAACGGGCGAACCGGGTGCTGGTGGTCGGCGTGGTGAACTCGCTGCTGCACCGGCTCCGCGACCGCGGCCTCGACTACGTCCCCTGCGACCGCAAGGGCGGCAGCACCGAGTGGGACGAGCCGATCGTCGGCGATGCCATGGCCGCCGTCGACGGCTGCGACGCCGTGCTCGCCACCGGGATGCTCGCCGCGGGCGACACGTTCGCCCCACTGCTGGACCACGTGCGCGGCACCGGAAAACCGCTGGTCATGTTCGCCCAGACGGCGAGCGCGATCCTGCCGTGGTTCATCGGATCGGGCGTCACCGCGGTCTCCGCCGAGCCCTACCCGTTCTTCTGGCTCGACGGCGGACCCGGCTCGATCTACCGCCACCGCACCCCGATCACCCCGCCCGGGAAGGACACCCGTTGATCGACGTGAGCACGAGCCCGGCCCGCACCCCCAACCCGGAGCTGCTGGAGCTGATGCGCGACACCCCGGTCACCAGGGTCAGCACCCCGCTGCCGGACCACCACCCCGGATTCTGGGCGAAGCTGGAATGCCTCGGTGCAGGCGGCATGAAGGCGCGCGCCGCGATGTCCATGCTGCGCGGCGCCCGAGCCCGCGGCGAACTGCGCCCCGGCGCGCCCGTGGTCGAATCCACCAGCGGCACCCTCGGCGTCGGACTCGCCTTCGCCGGTCAAGCGCTCGGCCATCCCGTCGTGCTGGTCGTCGACCGGGAGCTGGAGCGCAGCATGCGGTCGCTGCTGCGCGCGCACGGCGTCCGCACCGAAGTCGTCGACCGCCCGCACCCCGTCGGCGGCTGGCAGCAGGCGCGGCTGGACCGGGTGCACGAGCTGTGCGCGGAACTGCCCGGCTCCTACTGGCCGGACCAGTACAACAACCCCGACAACCCGGCAGGCTACGAACAGCTCGCCGAAGAGCTCGTCGCCCAGCTCGGCACCGCCGACACCCTCGTGTGCAGCGTCGGGTCCGGCGGGCACAGCGCGGGCGTGATCCGCACGC
Source organism: Saccharopolyspora sp. NPDC047091 (assembly GCF_040643635.1). Lineage (NCBI taxonomy): Bacteria > Bacillati > Actinomycetota > Actinomycetes > Pseudonocardiales > Pseudonocardiaceae > Saccharopolyspora > Saccharopolyspora sp. NPDC047091. Next base: position 3,652 of record NZ_JBEYUS010000116.1, on the reverse strand, counting down.
TGCGCAGGCACTGGCCGCGGCTGCGCCTGATCGGCGTGGACACCGTCGGCTCCACGATCTTCGGGCAGCCGGCGCGGCGGCGGCTCATGCGCGGGCTCGGCAGCAGCATCTTCCCCCGCAACGTCGCCTACCCCGAATTCGACGAGGTGCACTGGATCGGCCCCGCCGAAGCCGTCGACGCCTGCCGCAGGCTCGCCGCGCACTCCTTCGTCAGCGGCGGCTGGAGCACCGGGGCGGTCGCGCTCGTCGCTGCGTGGGCGGCGCGCCGGGAGCCCGGATCGCAGGTGGTCACGGTGTTCCCGGACGGGCCGCACCGCTACCTCGACACCATCTTCGACGACGAGTACTGCCAGGAGCACGGCCTGCTCGGCGGGCGTCCCGCGACGCGGCCCGTCGAGATCGCCGACGCCGCCGCGGTCGAAGTGCACGGCTGGGCCCGCTGCCGCGCCGTCCGCGACCCCGCCGAGTCCGTGGAGGTGCCGGCGTGAAGCTCAGCGCACGTACCGGAACCCTGCGGCTGCGCGAACCGTTCCGGATCTCCCGCTCAGTCATGCACGAACGGGACGCGGTGTGGATCGACCTCGAACACGACGGGCGGACCGGCCGCGGCGAAGCCGTCACCAGCGTCTACTACGACCTCGACGTGCCGCGCATCCTCGAGCGGCTCGAGGAACTGCGCCCGCACGTCGAGAACTGCGCGGACCCCGGCGCACTCCTCGCGGGCATCGCCGCATGGCCCGAGGTCGAACCGGGCGTGCGCTGCGCCGTCGACGCCGCCGCCCACGACCTCGCCGCGCAGAGCCGCGGCCGGACCGTGCAGGACCTCGTCGGCGCACCACCCGTCGGCAGCCCCGCCACCGCCCGCACCATCGGCATCACCGGCACCGACCAGGCCGTGCGCACCGCCACCGAGCTCACCGCACGCGGATTCCGCGTGCTCAAGGTGAAACTCGGCGACGGACCCGACGAGACGGCCCGCGTCGCCGCGGTCCGCGCCGCCGCCCCCGACGCGGAACTGCTGCTCGACCCCAACGGGGCGTGGGAACCCGACCGGGCGCTGCGGCTGCTCGACGAGCTCGCCGAGCACCGCATCGCCGCCGTCGAACAACCCACCCCGCCCGGCGATCCCGCCGAACTCGGCCGCATCGCCCGGCACAGCCCCATCCCCGTGATCGCTGACGAGGACGCGCAGAGCCTCGCCGACGTCCGGGCGCTCGGCTCCAGCGTGCACGGGGTGAACGTGAAACTGGCCAAGTGCGGCGGAATCCGGCCCGCCCTCGAGATCATCGACGCCGCCCGCTCCGCCGGAGTCGACGTGCTGCTCGGCTGCCTCGTCGCCAGCTCCCTCGGTATCGCGCCCGCCGTGCACCTCGCCGGGCACGCTCGCTGGATCGACCTCGACGGGCACCTGCTGCTCGCCGACGACCCGTGGGACGGCATCGGCGGCACCGGCGGGACCCTGCACATCACCGGCGAACCCGGGCTCGGCGTGCGGCCGAGGGCGGCCGCATGACCACCTGGCGGCTCATCCGCAGCTTCCCGCTGGCCGTGCAGGTGCTGCTGGTCAACCAGCTCGGCGTCAACATCGGCTTCTACCTGCTCATCCCGTACCTCGCCGGCTACCTCGGGCACGACCTCGGCATGTCCGCGGCGCTCGTCGGCGTGGTGCTCGGGGTGCGCAACCTCAGCCAGCAAGGGCTGTTCCTCATCGGCGGCAGCGCGGCCGACCGGCTCGGGGCGCGTCGCGTCATCATCGCCGGCTGCGCGCTGCGCACCGTCGGGTTCGGGCTGTTCGCCCTCGGCGGTTCGGTGCCCGTCCTGCTCGCCGCCTCCGTCCTCAGCGGACTCGCCGGAGCGCTGTTCAACCCCGCTGTGCGCGCCTACCTCGCACGCGAAGCAGGAGAGCGACGAGCCGAAGCGTTCTCCCTGTTCAACGTGTTCGCCAACACCGGTGCGCTGATCGGGCCGCTGCTCGGCAGCGCGCTCGTCCTCATCGGGTTCACCACCTCCGCGCTCGTCGCCGCGCTCGTGTTCGCGCTGCTCACCGCCGCCCAGATCGCGGTGCTGCCGCACCGGGACGTGCCGCCGTCGCGCGGCACCGTGCTCGGCGACTGGCGGGGCGTGCTCGGCGACAAGCGGTTCGTGCTGTTCACCCTCGCGCTGACCGGGATGTTCGCGCTGCAGAACCAGCTGTACCTGGTGCTGCCGATGGAAGCCGCCCGGCTCACCGGCTCCAGCGGCACCGTCGCCGCCGTGTTCATCGTGTCCACAGTGGCCGGTCTGCTGATGCAGGTGCGGATCACCCGGTACTTCCAGCGCAGGTGGCCCCGCGGCCGGGCCATCGCCGCAGGCATGGCGCTGATGGGGCTCGCGTTCCTCGCCACCCTCACCGCCGGGATCGTGCTGCCCGGCGCCTCCGCCGTGCCTGACCCGGTGGGCGTGCTGCTGCGGCTCAGTCCCGTGCTGCTCGCCACCCTCGTGCTCACCACCGGGCTGATGCTGGCGCAGCCCTTCGTCAACGACCTCATCCCCTCGTTCGGCCCCGAAGCGCTGTCCGGCACCTACTTCGGGGTCTTCTACCTGGCCTCCGGAGTCACCGCCGCTGCGGGCAACGCCGCCATCGGATGGATCAGCGACCTCGCCGGGAACACCGCGCCCTGGGCGCCGTCCGCGCTGTGCCTCGCGTTCGGACTGCTCTCCGCCGCCGCGATCGCCCTGCTGCACCGCCGCGGACTCGTCGGCCCCGCGCCCACCGCCCGAACAGGAGAGACCGCATGCGCGTCGACGCCAACTTCCTGACCGACAACCCCCGGCTCTACGAAGCGCAGTTCCCCGACCCCGAACACCTCGCCGCCCGATTCGTGCTCGACGTCCTCGCCCGCCACGGCCTCGAACGCGGGGCGCTGCTCGACGTCGGGTGCGGCACCGGCCGGGACGCCGCGCACTGGGCCCGGCACGGATTCCACGTCACCGGCATCGACAACTCGCCGCGCATGGTCGAGCACGCGGGCGCGCACTGCCCCGACGCCACCTTCCGGCAAGCCGACATGCGCGCATTCCGGCTGGATCGCACGTTCGACGCGATCACCTGCCTGGACAGCGCATTCCTCTACTGCCACACCGACGACGAACTCGATTCCTTCCTCCAGCGGTGCCGGGACCACCTCCGCCCCGGTGGGATGCTCGTCGCCGAAATGCGCAACGGCGCATTCTTCCTCGGCAACACCGAATTGCTCGACGGAATCCGCGAACGGACCGTCGAATGGGAAGGCGTGCCGTACCGGTCCCGCACTCGGCTGTGGATCGACCACGCCGAACAACTGCTGCGCCGGGAACGGGTGTGGGATTGGCCCGGATGCGAGCGCGAACTCACCCAGCGCTCGGCCTGGCGACTGCTCTTCCCCCAAGAACTCCGCCGCGTCCTGCGCCAAGCGGGCTTCGAGGTGCTCGACCTCTTCGACCACCCCGGCCCCCGAACCGAACCGGCCTGGCGCTCCGGCGCGCACCTCGGCACGTCCCTCGCGGGCGATCGGCTGCACCTGGTAGCCCACCGCCCCACCTGACCAGCGGGTGCGTGCAAGGGAACCTTCCTGTCACCGGTGACAGGAAGGTTCCCTTGCACGACGTGCGGGAGAACGCTTGCTCGGGGTTG
>NZ_JBEYUS010000115.1:0-11046 GCF_040643635.1 Saccharopolyspora sp. NPDC047091 | reverse complement strand
CCGGTCGTGGTGCTCGCGGTCGTGCTGCACAACGTGCTCGGCGTCGGGCTGGGGTACGTGGCCGCCCGGGTGGCGGGGATCGACGAGGCGGGGCGTCGGGCGATCGCGCTGGAGGTGGGGATGCAGAACTCCGGTCTGGCGGCGAGCCTGGCGTCGACGTACTTCTCGCCGGTCGCGGCGCTGCCCGGCGCGATCTTCTCGGTGTGGCACAACATCTCCGGCTCGCTGGTCGCCGGCTACTGGTCCCGCAGGCCCGCCGTCGCCGCCGGGAAGCAGGAACGGGAGAGCGCGCACGACGCGTGAGGCCGAGCGGTGCACCGCGCCGAACGGTCCGGGGCAGCGGCGCGGTTCGTGCCGATTCCGCGACGGCCGCGCAGTGCGGTCGCCGCGGTGGGCCGATTTTCCCGTTTCGGGCGCTCGCGCCAGGTGTCCTAGCAGGACGGCATGGTCGGCCGAGCCGCTGCCCCGCATTCCCCGCCGTGGTCGAGCAACACGGGAACGAACGCATCCCCCGAGGCCGACCGGACGGTGGCACCGCTCGACCTGGTCCGGCTGAGCTTCGTTGGCGTGAACGCGTGCTCGGCGCCTTCCCGGTCCTGTTCGGACCGTCGTTCTGACCGGGGCGGCCGCGCTGCTGCTGGGACTCGTGGTCGGAGCGCCGGCGCTGTGCCCGACGGCCGTGTTCGGGCCGGTGAACGGGACCACCGACGCCGTGTCCTCTTCCGCGAACTTCGGAATGCGCGGATGGTCGGCCCGTTCCTGGCGCCGCCGGCCGCGGCCGCGTTCTTCTCGATCTCGGTCTGCGGGGGTTGCCCCGGTCGGCGCTGCGTCCCGGTTTCGGCGTGCCCGCGTCCGCGTTCGCCCCCGCCCACGGGGTGTTCCCGGTGCCGGAGCGCCCGATCGGATCAAGCGCGGCATCGGTGCGGTGGTGGCGTCCGACTAGGTGCGGCGGCACCTGCCGCGGGGAGCTGGGGCCTCCCGTCGTGGATCGACCGTCCACGGCCGATGGCACTCGTCGGGGCCGGCTCGTCCGGAGCCGCCCAGCGAGTCGCGGGTCGGGCTCGCGCGAGCACGGCACCGGCCGCCGCCGACGCCACGCGGTGCCCGGCTTCAGGTGCCGTGGGTGGCGCGGATGCCTGCGAGCACCACGGTGATCACCCGGACGGCGTCGGCACGGGTGAACGCGCGGGCGCCGCGGGTGACGAACAGCTGGACGGGCCCGGCGAGCAGCTCGGCGAGGAAGGAGCTCTCGACCGGGGGCAGCTCGCCGCGTTCGACCGCCACCTCCAGGCGGTGGCCGAGCACGCTGAGGCGTCGGTCGAAGACCTCGTCGACGACGGCCCGCAGTTCGGGGTTCTCCCGAGCCGAGGCGACCACGTTCAGCAGCGCCCGCCCTTGCGGGCTCGCGGTGGCGGCGGCGAGGGATTCGAGGAAGTCGGCGAGGTCGGCGTCGACGTCGCCCGAATCGTGCAGGGGCGCGGCATCGGCTCCGAAGGTGGCGAGCGCGTCGGCGACCAGCGCGTCGCGGTCGGGCCAATTGCGGTAGACGCTGGTCTTGTTCACCTCGGCGAGCTCGGCGACCTGGTCGTAGCGCAGTCCGCCGATCCCGTCGCGGGCGATCAGCTCGGCGGCCGCCTCCAGGACCCGGCGCCGCACCCGGGCGGTTCGCCCGCCAGGGCGGCGGACCGGTGCGCGCGAACGTCCCTCCTCGGCCACGGGCGGCAGCCTACAGCGGCTGCGCCGCGCGCAACCGCGCGTTGCGCGCCTCGATGGCCTCCCAGCTGGCGGGGACGACGAGGTCCGCCCCGCCGCGCGCGAACTCCTGGGCCGCCGTCGCGTGCGGGCGCTGCCGCCGCTCGTAGGCGGTGAAGGCCGCCTCCAGGTCGTCGCCGTGCCTGCCGAGCTCGTCGGCGAGTAGCCACGCCCCGAGCAGGGCCAGCGAAGTGCCGCGTCCGGCCATCGGAGTCGCGCAGTGCGCGGCGTCGCCGATCAGCACGACCCGTCCCCGGTGCCAGCTCGGCAGGTGGATCTGGGCGATCGCGTCGAAGTAGAGCTCGGGGTCGTGCCGGGCGGCCTCGATCAGTTCGGGGACCTTCCAGTCCTCGACCCCGGCGAAGGCCTCGGCCAGGATGCGTCGCTGGGCGGCCAGGTCGTGGTGGTCGTGGTCGATCGGGTCGGACCGGAACTCGAAGATCGCCAGCGCCTCGTCGCGGTAGCGGGCCACCCCCGCGAAGCGCCCCGGCAGGTTGAGGATCTCCGTCACGCGCGCGTCGCCGGACGCCGCGTGGCTGGGAGCGGCCCCGATCGCGACGTACACGCCGAGCGGCTCGGTGAACCGCTCCTCCGGGCCGAACACCAGCCTGCGCACCGCGGAGTGCACCCCGTCGGCGCCGACGACGACGTCGTAGCTCGCCGCACGGCCGGAGGTGAACGTGACGGCGACCCGATCCCCGTCGTCGACCAGCGTCGCGATGGACTCCTCGAACCGCAGGTCGACCTGCTCCGGCAACGCCTGCCGCAGGACGTCCATGAGGTCCTCGCGGGGGAGTTCGACGTCATCGTCGGTCTCGTTGATCTCCTGCACCGCCAGGGAGGCGACCGGCGCACCGGACCGGTCGACGAACGTCGTCCGCTCGGTCATCGTGATCCGCCGTTCGCGCACCGCGTCCAGGATGCCCATCCGCTCGGCCGTGTCGAGCGCTTCGCCGCGCACGTCGATGGGGGAGCCGTTGACGCGCAGGTGGTTCGACCGCTCGACGACCTCCACCTCGTGCCCGGCGCGCGCCAGGTCGATGCCCGCGCACAGCCCCGCCACTCCCGCGCCGCTGACCAGGATCTTCATCGTGCCTCCTCCTGATTGAACTGCTAAAGCAACTGTACGTTGCTTTTAGGTGGGCCGCACCGACCGGCCTCGACGTGCTCCGGGGACGAGGGGGCGGCCACCTGATCGGCCGAGACCGTCACCCGGATGAACTGCGCGAAGACGTGCTCCACCGCTCCGACGAGAGCGGGGGTCGCCCAGCCGAGGTCGGTACCGAGACGGGGGCCGAGGCGCTCGCCCCGCCGCCCGGTTCACCGGCGAACCGCCGACGACCGCCCCGGACGACCCGCGCCGGTCCGTGCTCGGAACCCGGAACCGACTCGGCGAGCCCGACCCGATGCCGGGACGTGGTGCAGCTCCCCGAGCGAAGCCGGGATTCCGTCGGAACGCCCGACAGCGCGGAACGAGCCACGAATCGTCGTCCCCGTCCGCCCGAGAACGCCCGCTGTCCAAGGGTTTCCGGCAGGAAGAACGCGTTGCCGAGAGCTGCGCCGTCCGCGTGATGCGACGAGGTGACTCGTTCGGTGGCTGACGCTCGGGCGCGCACCGCAAGACAGTTGGGGCGCACCGTTGATCACCCGCCGTGATGAGAGGGGCCTGCCGATGCGGACGCCCGAGCCGTACGTGCTCGATCCGGATGCGACCGACATCCACGCCGAAGCCGCGCGGGTGCGCGAGCGGGGCCCGGTCGCGCAGGTGCTGCTACCGGGGGACGTCGTCGCCTGGTCGGTGTCGGATCCGGCGGTGCTGCGGCGGTTGCTGACCGACCCGCGGGTGTCGAAGGACCCGTACCGGCACTGGCCGGCGTGGATCAGCGGTGCGGTCTCCGCGGAGTGGTCGATGGTGGCCTGGGTCGCCCGGCAGGACATGCTCACCGCCTACGGTGCCGAGCACCGCCGGTTGCGCTCGCTGGTGTCGAAGGCCTTCACGGCCCGCCGCGTCGAGTCGATGCGCCCGTGGATCGAACGGCTCGTCGCGGAACTCCTCGACGAGGTGGCCGAGGTAGGCGCGGAGGTCGTCGATCTCCGCGCGCGGTTCTGCTACCCGCTGCCCATCGAGGTGATCTGCCGGCTGGTCGGAGTGCCCGACGGCGAGCCGCGCGCGGAGCTGCGGCGCATCACCGAGGTCTTCGTCTCCACCACGGCCGAATCCGGCGCCGACGCCGCTGCTTTCGCGGATGGGCGGAAGGTGTTCGCGGAGCTCGTCGAGGCGAGGCGGCGGGCTCCGGGGGACGACCTCACGAGCGCGCTGATCGCGATCCGCGACGAGAACGATTCGCGGCTCTCCGCCGAAGAACTGGTCGACACGCTGCTCCTGGTCGTCGGTGCCGGGCACGAGACGACCTCCAACCACCTCGACCACGCGATCGCCGCCCTGCTCACCCATCCCGACCAGCTCGCGCGGGTCCGGTCCGGCGAGCGGGGCTGGGACGACGTGATCGAGGAGGCGCTGCGCTGGCAGCCGCCGATCTCGGTGATGCCGCTGCGCTACGCCGTCGAGGACATCCCCGTCGGCGACGTGACGATCGCCGCAGGCGACCCGATCCTGGCCGCGTTCGGCAGCGCCAACCGGTGCCCGCGGCCCGGCCAGGACCTCGACGGCTTCGACATCACCCGCGAAGACAAGGAACACCTGACCTTCGGTCACGGCACGCACTTCTGCCTCGGCTCGTCGCTGGCCCGGCTGGAATCGGCCCTCGCGCTCCCCGCCCTGTTCGCCCGCTACCCGGACCTGGCGCTCGCGATCCCGGCGGCGGACCTGCGACCCGTCCGGTCCTTCATCTCCAACGGCCACCGCGAGCTCCCCGTCCACTTGGGACGGTCGTCGCGATGAACTGCGCGGCGGATGGGCGCACGGCCGGAAGGAACGGGTTTCCGAACGGCGCCCATCATCGCGACTCCGGGCGCAGAGCTCAGCCCGCCCGACCCCGTGTTCGGAAGAACGACTGCGGGCAAAGTCTTCGAGATCGGCGTCGAGAGGAGGACGAACGTGCACGCACCACGTGAGCCGAAGCAGCCAGCCTCGACGCCCGCCCGCCACGCCGCAGCACGGCGACCGGATCAACAGCGCCGCGCCGGCCACCCGCCCGCCCGAACCGTTCAGGCAGTGGCCGGAACCTGAACCGGTGGACCGATTCCTCGGAGTGGGCGCCAGAACTGGGGGAGGCGCTCGAAATACTCCGAAGTGGCCGAGCTGAGCAAGTTCCGGCGAGCGATGAACAAGCTCCGTCCGCGCCGTTGAGCCCGGTGCGGTCGAGCGGCATTGGCGAGGTCGCGATCGGCCCGAGCGGCGACGGCACCGGATCGGTTCTCGGGTGGAGCACGATCGACGGGAGCCCGGCCCATGATCCGTCCGTCGTGGGCCCCGGCCCGGGGCCCACCCGCCGCTCGGCGCGCGATCAATCGAGGACGTGCGCGGCGAGCGCGTCGAGCATCCGTTGGTCCGCCGCCTGCGAGCGCCGCTCGTCCGGAGTGCCCGGGTAGGTGTCGAACAGGACGTGCGTCGCACCGAGCTCCGCGAGCCCATCGAGGTCCCGGCGAACCTGGTCGAGCGTGCCCTGCCCCGCCAGCCGCGTGTCGTCGTCCAGCTCGGAATCGGTGAGCAGCAAGGGAAGTCGCGGCGCGAAGCCGGGCACCGCACGACCCGCGTCCGCAGCGGCCCGGCGCAGCGCCGGGACGCCCTCGTCGCGCAGCCACGGGACCCGCTGGTTGTACGGGTGCCACGCGTCGCCGAACCGCACCGCCCGCCGGATCGCCGCGTGCCCGTTGCCGCCCACCCACAGCGGGGGAGGGGTGGCCGGGAGCGGACCGGTGGACACGTCGTCGAAGGACACGAACTCGCCGTGGAACGACAGCGTTTCCTCGACCCACGCCAGGGTCAGGACCTCCAGGTACTCGTCGGTCATCCGGCCGCGGCGCTCGAACGGCAGCCCCAGCGCCTCGAACTCCTGGCGCGCCCACCCGATCCCCGCCCCGAACAGGAACCGGCCACCGCTGAACCGGTCGATGTTCGCGGTCACGCGCGCCGTGTGCAGCGGATGGCGGTACGGCACGATCGCGACCGTCGTGCCGAGCTGGATCCGCTCGGTCTGCGCGGCGAGCCAGGCGAGCGTGGTGAACGGGTCGTAGAACGGCGCCGGGTACGGCTCGGCCGCGTCCGGCGTGATCGCGACGTGGTCGGAGATCATCGCGAAGCCGAACCCGCGATCCTCCGCGTACCGGGCCCATCCGAGCAGCGACGACGGGTCCGTCTCCGCCCCGAAGTTCAGAATGTTCACGCCGAATCGCACCCTCGACTCCTCCTGCTCGTGGATCTCCGCCAGTGCCCCCACACTGTCGTCCACACGCGGTTCCGTCCAGCGGCCCAGGCAGGAGCGAGATGGGCGGCCACCGCGCTTGCGGCGACACCCGAAGTCGGGCGCCGAGCTGCGCAGGATCCGCCGAGCTGCGGGCGGTCGGTTGCGGCGCCGGTGCAGCGGACTCCGTTGTCCGAGGCCACCCGAGTTCCCGGTACCGCTGCACCGGATCGCATCGCCGAGGCTCGGCCTGCCGTTGGTCGACGCCCCGACGCCCCGACGCCCCGACGCCCCGACGCCCCGACGCCCCGACGCCCGACGGTCTCGCCGCTCCCAGCGCGGAATCGGGGCGTTCGAGCCGGACATCGGCGCCGCCCGCAGCACCCGCACGACCGGATTCCGCACTCTCTTCCGGCCCCCTGCGACGTGCGCCGTCGCGGCGGCTGCCGGACCTGAGCGGCGTTCAGCGCGGGAGTTCGGTGCCCGCGAACCGGAGGCGCGGGAGATCGCCGGTGGTGCGAGCGTCGCCTGGTTGATCACGCACCGGACGACCCCCGCGCGTGCAGGTCGGTCAACCGCTCCAGGGCGGCGCGGAGACCGTCGTCCCCGGTGCCGCGAGCGCTGAGGTACCCGTCGGGGCGTACCAGGATCCAGTCCCCGTCGGCCGCGGCGAGCGCGTTCTGGACCGCGCCGTCGGGATCCCGCACGCCGCGGTCGGCCGCATCCGGCCGGGAGCGGCTGATCGGCACCGCGTCCAGCCAGTCCGGGAGTCCCTCCGGGACGACGCGATCCCGGCCGGTGGTGCCGGAATCCCCGGCGAAGACGAGCAGGTGCCAGGCCGGGGTTCGGAGCCGCGCGCGCAGCGCCGTCCAGCCTGCTGAGTGAGCATCGGCGGCCGAGATCTGGGTGAGCCGTTCGCCGGGCCGCGGACCGGCCCCCGACTCGTCGCCCGGCACCGTCAGCGGGCTGTCCGGGTAGGCGATGGCGAGACCCGACATGTTCCGGATGAGTCGGAGCATGAAGCCGTGATCGGAGTCCCGGGTGCCGCTGGTGGCGGTGTCGGCCATGGCGGTGTTCATGACCTCCCCGGTGGAGGCGAGCAGGGCCTGGCCGATGGGAACGCGCTCCGCGTCGTAGGAGTCGAGGAGGGTGGCGTCGGCGTCGCCTCGGACGACCATGGCCAGCTTCCACGCGAGGTTGTACGCGTCCTGGATGCCGGTGTTGAGCCCCTGCCCGGACGCGGGGGAATGGACGTGGGCGGCGTCCCCCGACACGAAGCACCGCCCGGCGCGCATCGCCGGCACCGCACGTTGCTGGATGGTGAACTTCGAGGCCCAGCTGGGGATGTCGACGCTCGTCTCGCGTCCCAGGACCCGGGACAACTTGGTGCTGAACCGCCGGGCGAGCTCTCCGGGATCGTCGGGCTCGCCTTCGCCGGTCGTGTCCAGCAGCCGCCACTTGCCGGGTTCTGGGAACGGGAACAGCATCAGCGGGCCGCCGCCCGGGAACAGCCAGTGGACGCCGTCCCGTTCCGGGCCGGTGCGCACGATCGCGTCGGCGATCAGCCAGGTGTGCGTGCTCTCGCCGGTCAGCGGCAGCTGGAGCGCCTTGCGGACGGTCGAGCGCCCGCCGTCGCAGCCCCACAGGTAGCGCGCGCGCACCGCGTCGGGCTCCGCGCCGGAGTCATCACCTCTGCGCAACACCGCCGTGACGCCGTCCTCGTCGGAGTGGAACGACTCCAGCCTGGTGTTCCACTCCGCCTCGACCCCGGCCGAAGCGGCATGCCCGCGCAGCACGCGTTCGGTGATCACCTGATCCACGTTGAACATGTACGGGAATCGCGTCGCCAAGTCGCCGAAGTCGAAGTCGACCCGGGACGCGCGGTCGCCCTGGTGGCGGATGAACGCGTTGACCCTCGTCCCGTGCGGGGCGATGTCCCCGAGGATTCCGAGCTGGTCGTAGATCTCCAGGCTGCGGGCGTGCGTGCCCAGGGCCCTGCTGGTCGTGGCCGGACCGGGTGCGGCATCCACCAGGCGCACCGACACTCCCCACCGGGCCAGCTGCAGTGCCGCCGTGAGTCCGACGGGGCCGGCCCCCGCGACGAGGACGTCGACATCGCGATTCGTCATGTATCCCACTCCTGTGTAAGCTATGCTGACACTGATGCTAGCCCACGAATGCGAGGCCCGCCGACGATGAGCGCTGAAGAGCACGCGGGACCGAATCCGCCCCTGCTCGCACTCCTGCAACGCGGAGTCCGGTGGTTCTCCGACGAGCTGCTGGAGCGCCTGGAGGCCGCGGGAGTGGACCCCATCACGCCCGCGCACGCGGCCGTGCTCGCGCACCTGGACCGCGACACGCCGCTGAGCACCGCCGAACTCGCGCGTCGTGCGGGTGTCACCCGCCAGACGATGCATCGTGCCGTCAAGCAACTGCTCGGCGAAGGTCTGCTGACGAGCACGCCGGGGTCCGGTTTTCCGCGCAGTGCCCTCATCGGACTCACCGACGCGGGGTGTCGTCGTCGGGACGTCGCCTCCGGAATCCTGCGCGACCTGGAACGGGTTCTGGAGGACGAGCTCGGACCAGCGGCGCTGGCTGAGCTGCGCGACGGCCTGACCCGGGCGTGGTCGCGGTGATGAGCAGCTGAGGTCGGAGTCCGGGCTCCGGCCGAGGTTCAGCCGGTCCAGCCCCGGCCCCGCAGGCGCGACGGGTGGCCGGAGCAGCATCGAGGCCTGTCGAGTGCCGGCCCACGAGATCGCCCTCAGCCGGTGATCACGACCGGGCAGACCGAGTCGCCGGCCGGGCGGAACCGAGAAGCGATCCGGTGAGGCCTGCACTCGAGGCCGTAGTATCCAGCAAAGTGCTGTTGCTGGTTGCTCGGAGGTGCACGGCATGACCGACCGGATCGCGCGTCGTCCCGAGGCGGTGCCGCCGTCCGGTCCTCCGCCGCGCGATGTCGGCGGGCGCAACACCGTGGCCGGTCCTGTGCACCGCCGCGACGAACCTGGCGGACGGTGTCACGAAGATCGCGCCACCGCTGTCCTCGACGGGGTCGAGCAAGCCGACGCGCACGCCTGAACCTTCTCGGAGCAGCCCATGAAGCCCTGCGGCGGCGAGTCGAGCTCACCGGCCCGGCCCACTACGAGCCGGACGCTCACGCGGCCCGCGGTGGCGGCAACGGCCGGCATGCGTGAAGTGAATCGGACGATGCCGTGCAGCCCTCGGAACCCGCCGCTCGCCCCAAGCGCCCGGACACGTGGTGTTCACGCATCGCACCACGAAACGAGCGGGTTCGCGGGGGCGATGACGTGTCCGAGCGCCAGCGGAGCAGTCGGCAGTGTTCGAAGCCCTGTCCCCGCCACCCGAGGCCGCAGCTGATCCGACAACGCGTTGACCAGTGAGGAGAGTTCGCCATGTCCGCCGAGCCGTTCGAGGTCAGCATCACCGAAGCCGAGATCGCGGACCTGCGTGCACGATTGCGACGGACGCGGTGGCCCGAGCGCGAGCCGGTGGACGACTGGTCGCAGGGTGTGCCGCTGGCGTATGCGCAGGAGCTCTGCCGCAGCTGGGCCGAGGACTACGACTTCGGGTTCGCCGAACGGCTGAACGCGTTCCCGCAGTACCGCGACACGATCGACGGGCTGGGCATCCACTTCCTGCACGTCCGCTCGCCGGAGCCGGACGCGTTCCCGCTCGTGCTCACGCACGGGTGGCCCGGTTCGGTGCTCGAGTTCTCGGAGGTCCTCGGCCCGCTGACCGACCCGCGCGCGCACGGCGGTGACCCGGTGGACGCGTTCCACGTGGTCGCGCCGTCGTTGCCCGGCTACGGCTGGAGCGACAAGCCTTCGACGACCGGGTGGGAAGTCACGCGCACCGCACGCGCCTGGGACGCGTTGATGGTCTCGCTCGGCTACCGCCGGTACGGCGCGCAGGGCGGTGACTGGGGGTCGGCGGTGTCCGGCGCGCTGGGCGAAGTGGCACCCGAGCGGGTCGCCGGTGTCCACCTGAACCTGGGGTCCGTGGCGGCGGGCACGTTCGACGACCCGACGCCCGCCGAGCTGGCGAACCTCGAAGCGGAGAAGGAGTTCCAGCGCACCGGCCGGGGCTACTCGGCGATCCAGGCGACCCGGCCGCAGACGCTCGGCTACGGCCTCACCGATTCCCCGGCCGGGCAGGCCGCTTGGATCGCGGAGAAGTTCTGGGCGTGGACGGACAACGACGGCCATCCCGAGGACGCGTTGTCACGGCAGACGATCCTCGACGAGATCTCGGCCTACTGGTTCACCGCGTCGGCCACGTCGTCGGCGCGCCTGTACTGGGAGAGCTTCGCCCACTTCCGGGACGAGGTGACCGCGCCATCCGGGCTGTCGGTCTACCCGCGCGACATCACCCGCCCGTCGAGGCGGGAGGCCGAGCTGCGGTTCACCGACCTGCGCTGGTTCGAGGAGCTGCCGCACGGCGGCCACTTCGCCGCGCTGGAGCAGCCGGAGTCGCTGGTCGAGCAGGTGCGCGGATTCTTCCGCCAGTTCCGGTGATCGTCCGTGCCATTTCCCGAGGAGGCCGCGCGCAGGGGTTGGCCCTGTCCGTTCCTCGGATTCTCGGCAGACTAGGTTGTGGGGCGGTGCGATGCGCGAACGTCGTCCCGGTTACCGGATCGCAGCGCGCGGTCGCCCAGATGTCCGGTCCACGCGGGGGACAGTTCCCCGGTGAGCCGATCAAGATCGAGACATCGGAAACCTCCGAAGTCAAAGGGTCCAGCAACGGCGTGCTCGACTTCGAAGAACCGACCAAGATCATGAAAAGTGGGTCTTCGCAGTGTCCGACCTGCGAAGACCCTCTAGACCGTCGGGACGGCGGGATTCGAACCCACCCCCGTCGTCAGGAACGGGGGTGGGTTCGGTCATGAATCGCCTTCAGCCGGTCGACGGTC
>NZ_JBEYUS010000114.1:0-11114 GCF_040643635.1 Saccharopolyspora sp. NPDC047091 | reverse complement strand
GGTCCCGGCCGCCGCGATCAGCACGTAGGTGCCGCCGCGGGGGACGTCGAGCCGGTAGCCGCCGTCGGCGTCGGTGCGGGCCCGGTCGGCCGGACATCCACTCGGGGGTGAGCCTGACCCGGTTGCACGTCCGGATGCTGCTCGGCGAGGCGGGCGTGCCGGAGCCGGACGGCCTCGCGCTCCAGCTCTCGGCCGCGCTGGAAGGGCCGGTGCTGTTCTACCTGCGCCCGGACGCGGCCGAGCCCGCCCCGGGCGCGGAGCTGCGCCTGGTCGAGAGCTGGCGGACGTTGGTCGAACGCGTCCTCATCGACGACGCGCGGAGCTGAGCGTCCCGCGGCTCGTCGATCGTCTGCTCCGGCTCGGTGAAGCCGACGACGTGCCCCGCGCGTGCCGAGCACGCGCTCCGGCGACGGCTCAGCGGGGTACCGGTGCTCCTCACAGCAGGCTGAGCTGGGTCGCGCGGGCCTTGCGCGGGGCGGGGGTCTCGGCTCGGGTGACCGCGTCGCCGAGGCCGGTGAGGAACGGCGACGGGGTGCGGTCGCGAACCTGGCCGTGGCGGGTGCGCCGCGCGGCGCCGGTGAGCCACAGGTGGTCCTGGGCCCGGGTGACGCCGACGAAGAACAGGCGGCGTTCTTCGGCGAGCTCCTCGGCGGTGGGTCCGGGTCCGGTGCCGGGCAAGCTCAGCGGCAGCAGCCCGTCCTCGCAGCCGGCGAGGAATACCACCGGGAATTCGAGGCCCTTCGACGCGTGCAGGGTCAGCAGGGAGATCGCTTCGGCGCGCGGGTCGAGTGCGTCGACCTCGGCGCCGAGCAGCACTTCGCGGCGGAACCGGGCGAGGTCGTCGCCGCAGCGGGCGGCGAGCGGGGTGAGCAGTTCGACCGCGCCGTGCACGTCGGCCTGGACGTCGTCGGGGACGCTGAACACGACGGTGGTCGCGGCGGCCCGCAGCTTGTCGAGGGCGCTGCCGTCGCGGTCGGCGACGTGGGCGAGTTCGGCCAGCAGCAGGTCGACGCCGGCGCGGGCCGACAGCGGATCGTGGGAGCGCTTCTGCACGGGCAGCCCGGCCCGGGCGAACTCGTCGAGCAGCACGCGGGATTGGGCGTCGGTGCGGTAGAGCACGGCGATGTCGTCGAACCCGATGCCGCCGGGCCCGTCGCCGGTGACGCGGCCGCTGTCGAGGGAGTGGAACGAGGAGCCGCCGAGCAGCCCGTCGATGGCGCGGGCGACGAAGGCGGCTTCGGCGCGTTCGTCGGCGGCGTCGTGGCGCACCACGCGGTGCGCGTCGCGGTTCGAGGCGGCGTGCAGGGCGCGGCCGGGCACGAGGGTGCTGGGGGCGATGGCGCGCACCGCGGTGTCGATGATGTGGCTCCCGCTGCGGTAGTTGCGGGTCAGCCGGTGCACGGGCGCGCTCGGGTAGTCCTGTTCGAAGCGCAGGAAGAACCCGACCTCGGCGCCGCGGAACGAGTAGATGGCCTGGTCGGGGTCGCCGATGGCGGTCAGGTTCGCCCCGGCGGGGGCGAGGGCGCGCAGCAGCCGGTACTGGGTGTCGTCGACGTCCTGGTACTCGTCGACGGTGATCCACCGGTACCGGTCGCGGTAGGTGGCGGTCAGCCGCGGGTCTTCGTCGAGCAGCCGCACGGGTTCGGTGAGCAGGTCGTCGAAGTCGACGAGGTCGAGTTCCCGCAGCCGCGCCCGGTAGCGGCGCGCGGCCTCGGCGTGCTCGGGGTCGGTGCGGCCGCGGGCGAGCGCGCGGGCAGCGGCCTCGTCGCCGGTGATCTCGGTGAGCACCTCGTGCTTGCGGGTGGTGTCGGCGACGCCGAAGGAGGCGGTGAGCCCGAGGCGGTCGTGGTGCTCGCGCAGGAAGCCGAGCCCGAAGGAGTGGAAGGTGCCGACGGTGATCGCGTCGGCGTCGGGGCCGATGAGCGCGTGCAGCCGTTCGGTGAGTTCGTCGGCGGCGCGGCGGGTGAAGGTGATCGCGAGGCAGTCCCGCGCGGGCACGTCGCGTTCGAGGACGAGGTGCGCGAGGCGGTGGGTGACGGTGCGGGTCTTACCGGTGCCGGGCCCGGCGACGATCAGCAGCGGCCCTTCGGGGACTTCGGCGGCGGCGCGCTGGTCGGGGTCGAGTCCGGCGAGAACCCCGTGCGTCGGTGTTCCTGGTGGCGCGGCGGGGGTTTCGGTCGGTGCCGGGTGTTGTTCGGGTTCGGCGGCGACGGGCCGCCGGGGCGTTTCGGCGGGGGTGAACAGCTCGTCGCCGAACAGGCTGTAGGAGTCGCCGTTGCGCAGGCGGGCGAGTTCGGCGGGCTGGAACACGCGGATGGTGCCGTACTCCCCGTCGAAGCCCGCGTCGCGCACGACCTCGCCGGCGCGCAGCCGTCCGATGGCTTCGGCGACGCGCGGGTCGCTGCGGTGCAGCTCGTCGAGCGGCACGTCGTCGAGGATGCCGAGTTCGGGCCCGTGGGCGGCGACGAGGTCGGACACGGCGCCGAAGACCTTCTTGCTCTTGGGCCCGACGCCGTGGATCTCGCCGACGATCTCCGGCAGCGGGATGAGGTTGCGGAACCCGGCGGCTCCGGCGGGCCGGACGCCCGCGGCGCGGTCGGCGAGGTCGTCGACGCGGTGCTGCACGCCGACCGTGAGCGGTTTTCCGCATTCCGGGCACCGTCCGGCGCGGGCTTTGGTGTCGGCGGGTTCGAGGCGCACTCCGCACTTGCGGTGCCCGTCGAGGTGGTACTTGCCCTCTTCGGGGAAGAACTCGACGGTGCCCGCGAACCCGTCGCGGGTTTCCAGGGCGCGTTTGATGGCGTGGTAGTCGAGGTCGGTGTCGAACACGGTGGCCTCGCGCCCCAGCATCGGCGGGGAGTGCGCGTCGGAGTGGCTGACCAGGGTGTAGCGGTCGAGCCCGGATACGCGCCAGTTCATCTCCGGGTCGCTGGAGAGCCCGGTTTCGAGGGCGAAGACGTGCCCGGCGAGGTCCCGGTAGGCCTCGTCGACGGAGTCGAACCCGGCTTTGGAGCCCAGCACCGCGAACCACGGCGTCCAGATGTGGGCGGGCACCAGGTAGCCGCCGGCTTCGAGGGTGATCTCCAGCAGGTCGCGGGAGTCGAGCCCGAGGATGGGCCGTCCGTCGGAGGCGAGGTTGCCGATGCGCCCGAGGCGGCGGGAGAACTCCTCCGCGGCCGCGAAGTCCGGCATGTAGCACAGGTGGTGGATCTTGCGGGTGTGCTCGCCGTACTTGTAGATCGTCGAGATCTCGGAGGAGAGCATGAACCGCACGTCGCCGCCGCAGTTCGCGGGCATCGCCGCGGTGATCTCCCGGTCCAGCTCGGGGCGCAGCCGCAGCAGCCCGGGTTCGGCGGGTTCGAGGACCTCGCGCAGGTGCGCGAACCAGGCGGGGTGGGTGAGGTCGCCGGTCCCGACCACGGCGATCCCCTTGCGCCGCGCCCACCAGGTCAGGTGCTCGATGTCGCAGTCCTTGCTGCACGCGCGGGAGTACTTCGAGTGGATGTGCAGATCGGCGTGAAAGCGCACCCGACGATCTTGCCAGGCCGCCGTCCGGTGCCCGGCCGGTGGGTTTCACGAATGCGGCCCGGTGGGGTGGTGCGTCCCAGTAGGGTCGGCGGCGCTCGCCGGATCACTGGGGTGGCGGGCGGTCCAGGCACTCGACCGCGTCTCCGGCCGGACCGGGCCGCGGCCGCGCGCCGTGCTCGTCGGGAGGATTCCTCGTGCTGCTGCTGACCGCTGATCTGGTGCTGCCCGGCCCGGACGGGGACCGGGTTCCCGACGGCGCGGTGCTGGTGGAGGGGTCCACGATCGTCGCCGCCGGGCCGCGCGCCGAACTCGACCGGCATCCGGGGGCCGCAGGTGCGCGGCGCCGCGACTTCCCGGGCGCGACGATCCTGCCCGGCCTGATCAACGGGCACGCGCACCTGGTGTGGGACGCGAGCATGACGATGCTGCAGAACTACTTCGACGCTGACGACACCGAACTGCTGCTCGGCGTCGTGAGCCGCTCGCAGCAGGCCTTGCGCGCCGGTGTCACGACGCTGCGCGACCTGGGGGATCGGCGCGGCCTGGTGCTGCGAGTACGGGACGCGGTCAATGGCGGCGAACTCACTGGTCCACGCCTCCTCTGTTCCGCCGCGCCCCTGACACCGCCGAAGGGGCATTGCTGGTTCTTCGGCGGCGAGGTCTCCGGAGTCGACGCGATCCGCGCCCAGATCCGCCACAACGCCGAGCTCGGCGCCGACGTCATCAAGGTGATGGCTTCCGGAGGGGAAACGACCCCGGACTCCCCGCCGACGTGGGCGCAGCAGTTCAGCGCCGAGGAGTTGCGCGTCGTGGTCGCCGAAGCCACCGCCGCCGGCCTGCCCGTCGCCGCGCACGCCCACGGCTCCCAGTCCATCGCCGACGCCGTCGCGGCCGGGGTGTCCACCATCGAGCACTGCTCGTGGCTGGGTGCCGAGAACTCCGGCCCGGATCTGCGCGAGGACGTCGCACGCGAGATCAGCGCCCGCGGCATCGCCGTCTGCCACGCGTATCCGCCGGACTGGCGCGGCTTCGCCGAATTCGTCGGCGAGCAGCGGTTCCAGGCCGCGTTGGACCGGGTGCGCTGGATGGACGGGTTCGGCGTGCACTTCCTGCCCGGCACCGACGGCGGCCTGCCGACGTCGGTGTTCGACGACTACGCCGGGGCGCTGTCGTACTACGTGGAAGCGGTGGGCTGGACGCCGGGCCGGGTGGTGGAACTGGCGACCTCCGGTGCGGCGGCCGCCCTGGGCCTGGAGCGGGTGGGCCGGGTGGCCGCGGGCTTCGACGCGGACCTGCTCGTCGTCGACGGCGACCCGAGCGCCGACGTGCACGCCCTGCACCGCCAGCGCCTCGTCCTCGCCCGGGGTAACCCGATCACTCCGGCCTGACCGGCGCCCCACCGGTGTCGCGGCGGGGCGCCGGTCGGGCTCAGCGGGCGAGCGCGGGTTCCGGGAGGGCGCGCAGGGCCTTCTTGTCGACCTTGCCGATCGGGGTGGTCGGCAGCTCGGGCATCGGCACCACCTCGTGCGGGGTGTAGTTCGAGCCGAGTTCCGCGGTGACCGCGTCGGGCACGGCGTCGAGGTCGATGTCCTCGCCGACGAGGAACAGCCGCACCCGTTCGCCCACGGCCTCGTCGGGGATGCCGACGGCCGCGGCGTGGCGCACGCCGGGCAGGGTGTGCAGGAAGTCCTCCAGCAGGCGGCTGTAGACGTTCCCGCTCGCCTCACCGGTGACGATGATGTCCTTCGCGCGGTCCACCAGGTACAGGTAGCCGTCGGCGTCGAGGTAGCCGATGTCGCCGGTGCGCAGCCACCCGTCGGCGTCGACGGCGTTCGCGGTGCGCTCGGGGTCGTTCCAGTAGCCGAGCATCCGCATCGGGTTGAGCGAACAGACCTCACCGGCTTCGCCCTGCGGCAGCACCGCGCCGTCCTCCCCGCGGATCTGCACCTGGGTGCCGGGGAAGGGGCGTCCGCAGCTGCGCCACAGCGGGGAGGCGTGGTCGGCGGGGTCGGGCAGCTCCTGCGGGGGCATGGTGACGATGCCCGCGCACTCGGTCTGCCCGTAGCCCTGGGCGATGATCGGGCCGAACATCTCCACGGCCTGCCGGAGCCGTTCCGGTGCGACCGGTGCCGCGCCCAAGGTGAGCTGCCGAAGCGAGGGCAGCGCGCCCGGGGTGCACTCCGGGTGGTCCAGCAGCTGGTACAGCATCGGCGGGACGAGCATCGTGGCGGTGATCTTCTCGTCGCGCAGGGCGGTGAAGGCGGCGTCGGCGTCCCATTCGGGCAGCACCAGCAGCGGTGAGCCGGTCATGAAGGCGTGCAGCATCGTCATGTGCCCGCTGGTGTGGGTCAGCAGGGTGACCGCGAGGACGCGGTCCTCGCCGGTCGCCCGCTGGGCGCGCATCATCTCCGCCATGGCCGCGATGGCGTCGTAGGGGGTCCTGCCGTGGGCGGCGAGCTTCGGCTTGCCGAGGGTGCCGCCGGTGTAGAAGACGGTGACCGCCTCGTCCGGGCCGGGTTCCGGTGCGGGCTCGGGGCGGTGCGCGGGCTGCTGCGCGGCGAGCGCCAGCAGGTCGGCGTCGGTGAAGGAGTCGGGGGCGGCGCCCAGGCTCAGCAGCGCGGGGGTGGTGGTGCAGCGTTCGGCGGCGCGCAGGGCCTGCTGCCCGTGCGCGGGGTCGACGACGATGATCCGCGCGCCGGACTGGTCGACGAGCCCGGCGAGTTCCCCGGGGCCGGGTTCCGGGGGGAGCATCACCGCGCGGCAGCCGATCAGGTGCACCGCGAGCACCACCAGCGCCGATTCCGCGCGGTTGGTGAGGAACAGCCCGACGGCGCCGCCGGGTGCGAGCCCCTGCTCGCGCAGTGCGTGTCCGATCTGGAACAGCAGCCGGCGGGCCTGTCCGCGGGTGAGCCGCACCGTGCCGTCCACGATCGCGTCGCGTTCCTCGTCCTGCTCCCACTGGGAGAGAATCCGCTCTAAGTACATACCGGGTGGGAACGTGGCATTGGAAATCACCGGAGTATGCAATCACGCGGTAACACCCCCGACTTCCAGAACCCTGCGCCCACGCCCCAAAATAGCCGGTTCGTCCTATTCGGCCGGTCCCTCGGCCGGCAGCGGACGGTGCCCCCTCGAAACGGACCCACTCCGCACGACATTCGGGCCCCGGTCGCGTTGCACGCCGCGCACGGTGGTCGAGCTTTGGTGTGGTGCCGCGGAAACGCCGCCGCCGGTGCTGGCGTGGGCTGAACACCGCTTCGATCATGGCGTTCCCCTTGACCAGGAGGTGTGCCATGCCGACCGCGAACGCATCGAGCGTCCGAGGCCAGGAACTCGGCGAACAGCTGCGCGTGTTGCGCTCGGAATCCGGGCTGAACATGGAGAACGCCGCGCGCCGGATCGACATGTCCTTCAGCCAGCTCAGCCGCATCGAGGGCGGCCGACGGCGCGCCGCACCCGAAGTCGTGGCAGCGCTGCTGGCCACCTACGGGGTCACCGGACGCCGCCGGGCCACTGCACTCGCACTCGCCCGTGAACACGACGCGCACGGGTGGTGGCGACGCGACAGGCCGGATTTCCCGGAGCGGCAGCGGACCTTGATCTCATTAGAGTCCAAGGCCGAACGCATCGTGAACTACACGACCGTCGCCGTCCCGGGGTTGTTGCAGACCGGCGAGTACATGCGCGCGACCCTCGAAGAGGCCTCGATGCTGCCGGGCGATCTCGTCGAAAAGCGCATGGAGACCCGGATGAGTCGCCACGCTGCCGTGTTCGACAGGAGAGCCTGTTCCGTGGTCGCGCTCATCGACGAACTGGTGCTGCACCGAAGGGTGGGAGGGCCGCACGTACTGGTTCGGCAGTTGGAGCAGCTGGTCTACTGGTCGACGCGTGCGGAGGTCACGATTCGCGTGCTGCCCAACGAGCGGCTGCCGCCGGGAGGGGGCGGTTCGTTCCAGTTGATCAGGCAGCGCCGTGGTCACGACGTCGTGTTCCTCGAACACCTCGGATCGAGCCTGTTCGTCGAGAACGCGCACGACGTCGCCACGTACCGCGACGCCGTGCGAGGAATGCTCGATCTTGCGCTGGGCAAGGAGGATTCGGTTCACTTGATCGAGGACGTCGCCCGGAACATCCATGCGGAGGCGGGACATGAGCACATCCTTTGAGCCGGAGAACCTCACCTGGCGCAAGAGCAGCCGCAGTCTCACCGAGGAGTGCGTGGAAGTCGCGGCGCTGCCGGCGCGCGTCGCGGTCCGCGACTCGAAGAGCCCCGACGGCGCGGTCCTGCTGTTCAGCCGCCGCGCCTTCCGCCAGTTCCTCCAAGACGTCCGCATCCGCGACGAGGACACCCTCGCCTGAACACCCGCAGGTGAGTGGCCCGTTCGCCCAACCTCGCGGGGCGGATGGGCCACACACCTGTCCGGAATTCGGACGCGAACGCGTTGCGGAGGTGGCAAGCCGTCGGGCTCGCGGGTGGTCCCGGGAAAAACACCGCCGCGGGTGCGGGGCGAACCGGCTCGGCGGGTCGATCATGGCCGCTTCCCGAGTCGAGGAGGTGCGGGCCGTGGCACCGCAGGAGATCACCGTTCGTGGACAGGAACTGGGCACGTGGCTGCGGACGTTCCGCACCGCGGCGGGCATGTCGCTTGCGGCGGCGTCCGCGCGCATCGACTGGTCCACCGGCCAGCTCAGCAGGGTGGAGAGCGGGCGGCGCACGCCGCGCGTGGAGGCGGTCGCCGCCCTGCTGGCGGTCTACGGCATCACCGGTGCGCGGCGCACCAGCGCGCTCGCGTTGGCGCGCGACCAGGGCCGCGACGGCTGGCGGTACCCGGATCGCCCGGACTTCCCGGAACGCCAGCGGACCCTGATCTCCTTGGAGTCGCGGGCCACCAGCATCGTCGGCTACGAGGGCATGCTGGTGCCGGGCCTGCTGCAGACCGGTGAGTACACGCGTGCGTTGATGTCGGATTCCGGGCTGGTCGCACCGGATGCGGTCGAGGGCCGGATGGTGACGCGGCTGGACCGGCATCGGCTGCTGCGCCGCGATGACGCCCCGCCGCTGGTCGCGATCATCGACGAACTGGCGCTGCGACGGGTGATCGGCGGGGTGGACGTGCAGCGCCGCCAGCTCGAACACCTCTTGGATCTGGGGCGCTGGCCGCGGATCCGAATCCACGTGCTGGCGAACTCGGGAGCGCACGCGGGGGTGAACGGTTCGTTCGCGCTGCTGCGGCAGGCCGACGGGCCGGACGTGGTGTTCCTGGAGAACCTCACCTGCAGCCTGTTCGTGGAGGACCCGGCGGAGATCGCGACCTACGAGTCGGCCGTTCGGAACCTGTTGACCCAGGCACTCACTCAGACACAATCGAGTGAAGTGATTGCCGGCCTGGCAACAGTGATGGACGGGGAGACCGACCGCGCGTGGAGCCCACCGACTTAACCCACCTGACCTGGTCCAAGAGCAGCTACAGCGGCACGCAGGAGAACTGCGTCGAAGTGGCCCGCACCGCGCGGCTGGCGGTGGTGCGGGATTCGAAGAACCCCGGCGGCGGGGTGCTGGTGTTCGGTGCGCAGGCGTTCGGCCTGTTCTTGCAGGACGTGCGGGCGCGCGACGAGGACACCCACGCCTGAACGGCCCGTTCGTCCGGGGTGGTCGGGCGAACGGGCCGTTCGCTCATGTCACCGGGCTGCGGCGGGCCTCGCGCACGGCGAGGAGACCGCCTGCGGCGGGGATCAGGGCGAGGAGCCTGGCGCGGACGGGTGTCGGGGTGGCCCAGGTGGCGGCGATCGTGAGCAGGTAGGCGCAGCCGTGGATCGGGCCGGTGGCCGAGGCGACCGGCGCCCAGTGCACGGTGGCGAGATTGACCAGCAGCACCAGCAGCGAGGCTGCTTCGACGAGGGCGGCCGCGCGCAGCAGGCGGAGTTCTCCGCGCATCCCGGTCACGCCCCCGTCGTCGAACCGGGCCGGATGATCATGAGCACGACCACGACCGCCCACAGCAGGTTGAACATCCCGGTGCTCATGCCCAGCCGCGCGGGCAGCCGGGACGCGCCCACCGCACCGGCGTCACCGGCCAGTTCCAGGGCGCGGGATTGCGCGGGCAGGATCACCGCCACCAGCAGTGCGGCGGCCGCAGCGGTCAGCACGATCGAGGTGATCAGCCACGCGTCGCCGAGCACCCCCAGCTGCAGCGCGGTCGCCAGCCCGAACACCGGCACCACGATGCCGACCAGCGCGTACACCCGGCACAGCCGGTGCAGGGCGCGCAGCACCCCGGTCGCGGCCGGGTCGGTGGCGGCGCGCAGGTAGCGGGGGAACGCGCTGCCCGCGACGGCGACCGGGCCGATGGCCAGGACCGCCGCGAGCACGTGCACGCTGAGCAGGAACTTCGTCACGAGGGGCTCTTTCTCTCCGAGGGTCGGAGGGAAAGCTAGTCGGCTGCCGCAACACCCGGCAGTGGCGTGATCGCCAACAACCACCGGATTCTCGCCACTGCGAGCGGATGCGGGGCGCCGGCAGGCGAGTCAGTTCCGGGTGATCCGCAGCAGGCGGTAGTCGCCGCGGTGTCCCGCTTCCAGCTCGACGTCGCCGGAGTCCGGGCCGAACCCGATCTGCTGGTTCGCAGCCCCGGTACCGGGGATGGACTCGACCTCGACCGCGAGGGGCCGGTAGGACGGATCCCCCTGGCCGGCCGCGTTGATCGCACCGATCCGCTGCTGCAACCGGGCGGCGTAGGTGCTCTCGGGTTCGTTGTCGGTGAGCACGAACGCGCGGCTGCCGCTGCCGAGCACGTGGTCCAGGGCAGCGGCGAGATCCGAACCCGCCGCTGCCATCGTCCACGGCCCCGGATGCGGGACGAACACGTCCGTCCTGGGCACGTGCTCGCCGAACGAGGTGATCGAGTCCGCGTGCAGCATCACCGCAGCGTCGGGGACCATCTGCTCATCCAGGACGCGCCGGATCGCGCTCCCGTTCATCTCCGGGTCGTAGGCGAACACGTTGCTCCGACTGTTCGCCAATTCGGCCAGGAAACGCCCCTCGCGGCGGTGTGGTCCGCTGACCGCACCCGTCACGATGCTGCGCGACAGGTCCTGCAAGACGAAGAATTCGTCCGAGTCGACCTTCGCCGCGAGGCCCTGCCGCTGGGCGGGGGTCAGGTCCTGGAACTCCGGACGTGCGGTGATCTGCTCCAGCGTCACCTGCTCGGGGTTGTCGGCATCTTGGTAGTCGATGACGGTGCGCTGCACGGGCGTCGCGTCGCCGCGGGGCGGGCGGTCACCGAGCAGCCGGGCGACCGCGGCGTTGCCCACCACCCGCTGCAGCGCCGCGACACCGTGCGGCCCCCGCTCGCCCAGCGCGGCGACCACGTCGTTCTCCGCGTCCCGGCCCGACGGGTGCCCCCGCCGAGGTCGTGCCACAGCCGAGCGCTGATCGCGAGTACGACGCATCGAGTCCTCCCCGGACGGACGTGATCGACGTGCGGTGCCCACCGTCGCCGCCCCCGGTGCGGCCCGGAAAGGGACGAAAGGGCACCACCAGGTGCGGGCGGGATGAACGTCTACATCGCGCAGACCGCGACGCGGCT
>NZ_JBEYUS010000113.1:0-11471 GCF_040643635.1 Saccharopolyspora sp. NPDC047091 | reverse complement strand
CTGCCGGTGATCGGCGAACTGGAACCGGGGGTGCTGGCCGCGACCGGGCACCACCGCAACAGCCGCCGCTGCCGGTCGGTCGTTGCGGGGGAACCCGAGGTCGACGTCGCGGGCGGACGGGGCCGGCCGGCGGGTGGTGACGACCTCGCCGCGGGTGAAGAAGTGCACGCCCTCGGTGGAACCGCTGGCCCGGGCCCGGCTCGCCGCCTCCTGCGCCACCGCGGGCACCGCTGTGCGGCACGCCGAGCTGCACGAGATCGGCGGAATCGGCCCGCGGTCGGTCGCGGACGTGCGGCGGCTGGTCGAGCGGGTGCTCGGTCCCGTCGTGGCGCACGACCGGGCGTCCGGGACCGCGCTGCTGACCTCGCCGGAGGTGTTTCTGCGGCAGGACCGCTCCTGAGTGCGCACCGCCGAGGTCCTCGGCGTGCACCGGCGGACGCTGGTCCACCGGCTCGCGCGGGTCGAACGGCTCACCGGGTGCACACCGACCTCGACCAGCGGGATCGCCGAGCTCTGGACGGCGCTGGAGGCCGCCCGCGCGCTGGACCCGATCACCTCGCCCGGAGGCCGTTGACGACCAGCTCGACCAAGGTCGGCGCGCGGGTGTCCCACTCGGCTTCGGGGATGCGGGACAGCCCGCCGAGCAGCAGCAGCACGTCGGCGGCGTCGACGTCCGCGCGGAACTCGCCCGCCGCCCGGCCGCGGTCGAGCAGTTCGCCGAGCGCGTCATCGATGCGGTGGTGCTGGCCCGCGTGCAGGTCCTGCCAGGCCGAGGCCTCGATCGCGGCCATCACGCCGCGCTTCACCCGCGCGTACTCGACGAGCCGCTGCAGCCAGCGGGTCATCGCAGCCAGCGGCGGGTGCTCGGCCAGCAGCGGCGGCACCTCGTCGACGAGCTGGCCCAGCTCCTCCCGGTAGACCTCGGCGAGCAGGTGCTCGCGGGTGGGGAAGTGCCGGTAGAGGGTGCCCTGGCCGACGCCGGCCGATTTGGCGACGGCGTGCAGCTTCAGCTCGGCAGCCGCGCCGTTGGACCTGCTCAGCGCGTCGCGCGCGGCCTCGACGATGCGGTCGCGGTTGGCGGCGGCGTCGGAGCGCAGTTCTCGGTCGGCCACGGTGCTCCTTTCCTCGGACAGCACAAGCGGACAGTTGTCCGGTACGGTGGCGACCGCAACCGGACAACTGTCAGCTTAGACCTGGAGCCAGTGGGATGAACCGACCGGACGACAAGATCATCGCCATCACCGGGGCCAGCAGCGGGATCGGCGCCGCCACCGCGCGGGAGCTCGCCGCCCGCGGCGCCACCGTCCTGCTCGGCGCCCGGCGCACCGACCGGCTGGACGAGCTCGTCGCGGGCATCCGCGCCGACGGCGGGCGGGCGGAGGCGCTCGCCGTCGACGTCACCCGCCGCGCCGACCTGCAGTGGCTCGTCGATCGGGCCGTCGAGGGCTACGGGCGCCTCGACGTGCTGGTGAGCAACGCGGGCATCGCGCGCGTCGCGCCCATGGCCGACCTCGACGTCGACGACTGGGACGCCATGATCGACATCAACCTGCGCGGCGTGCTGCACGGCATCTCCGCCGCGCTGCCCGTGTTCCACCGCCAGGGCCGCGGGCACTTCGTCACCACCGCGTCCACCTCCGGCCTCAAGATCGTGCCGACGCAGGCCGTCTACGCGGGGGTCAAGAACGCGGTGCGCACCACGATGGAGGCGTTGCGCCAGGAGTCCACCGACGGCTCGGTGCGCACCACCACCATCTCGCCCGGCTACGTCCGCACCGAGCTCGTCGACCACGTCGAGGACCCGGCGCAGCGCGCGCAGTACCAGCAGCACATGGCCGAACTCGGCATCGGCGCCGACGCCGTCGCCCGCGCCATCGCGTTCGCCGTCGAACAGCCGGACGACGTGGAGATCGGCGACATCGTCCTGCGGCCCACGCGGCAGGGCTGACCGCTGTGCTCGGGCGGACCTGGTCGGCGGGGTGGGCGCGTGCCCGCCCGACCTCCGCCGCCCGGGAATCCCCGTTCGGGGCCGTTTTCGACACCATCGGCGTCCCGAGGGGGACGTGGTGTCGCAGGCGGTGAGCTCCGCGGCGCGGGCTGCCGGGTTCAGCGCCGGTGCGGGCCGCCGCCGGGGTGCGTGGCGGGCGGCGCGTCCCCCGCGGCCTCCAGACCGCGCGCCGCCCGCGGGTGGCGCCGCGTGACCGAGCCCGGTGCCTTCCGGCGAGTTAAGAATTGATTTCGGCGGGCGCCGGAATTGTCCTGTAGGCACGCTGAATGGGGGCTCCGGCATTCTTGCCCGCCGGATTGAACACTCCGCCGGAGGTCCCCCGTCGGATGGACGGAAGTGAAACTCAGGGTGTCGGGAAACCCCTCACCAGCGCCGCTGCGGGGCTCTGGCCTGCGGGTTCCCCCGCTCAGCGTTGACCTAGGGAAACGGGTACTGTCTGCGACGTTCATTACACTTTCTCTGCGGAATGCTGCTCGATTCGGGTGAGGCGGTGTGGATCTTGACAACGGAGCGTGTGCGCCGCACCATTCCGTCCCAAGCATCGGAACGGGTTGCGCGGGCCGCCGGAACGTGGTCGCCCGGCCCGGTGTGCCCTGAGAAAGACCCTCCGCGCCGGCGAATCCGCGCATCGAGGCGAACCCCCGAGCGTCCGGAACGGCGACCCCGAGGTGTCGCGAGCAACCGCGCAGGCCGACCGCGTGGACGAGCAGAACGGAAATTCCGGACACAGTGAGCCAAGAAACCCTCCAGACCGGCGGCGATCCGAACGGGAAGCAGCCCGTCGACGCCGGAGATGCCGGCTACAGCAAGTCGCTGAAGGCGCGGCACATCAACATGATCGCCATCGGCGGCGCGATCGGCACCGGGCTCTTCCTCGGTGCAGGCGGCCGCCTCGTGCAGGCCGGGCCCGCCCTCGCCATCGCCTACGCGGTGTGCGGCCTGTTCGCGTTCTTCGTGGTCCGCTCGCTGGGCGAGCTCATCCTCTACCGCCCCTCGTCCGGCGCGTTCGTGTCCTACGCGCGGGAGTTCATGGGGGAGAAGGGGGCTTACACCGCCGGGTGGATGCACTTCCTGAACTGGTCCACCACCGGCATCGCCGACATCACGGCCATCGCGCTCTACGTGCACTTCTGGGCCATGTTCGCCCCCGTCCCGCAGTGGGTGCTGGCGCTGATCGCGCTGGCCGTCGTGCTCGCGCTGAACATGGTGTCGGTGCGGTTGTTCGGCGAGATGGAGTTCTGGTTCGCCATCGTCAAGGTCGGCGCGCTGGTCGTGTTCATGCTCATCGGCATCTACCTGATCGTCACCGGCCACGCCATCGACGGTCACCAAGCCGGGTTCTCGGTGATCTCCGACAACGGCGGGGTCTTCCCGTCCGGGATCGTGCCCGTCGTGCTGATCATGCAGGGCGTGGTGTTCGCCTACGCCTCCGTCGAGCTGGTCGGCGTCGCCGCGGGTGAGACGGAGAACCCCGCGAAGATCATGCCGAAGGCGATCAACTCGATCATGTGGCGGATCGGGATCTTCTACGTCGGCTCCGTCGTGCTGCTCACGATGCTGATGCCGTGGAGCTCCTACAAGGACGGCGAAAGCCCCTTCGTCACCGTCCTGGCGAACCTCGGCGTGCCCTACGCCGGCGACGTGATGAACCTCGTCGTGCTCACCGCCGCCATGTCCAGCCTCAACTCGGGGCTGTACTCCACCGGCCGCATCCTGCGGTCCATGTCGCTGGCCGGGTCGGCGCCGAAGTTCACCGGTGCGATGAACAAGAGCCAGGTCCCCTACGGCGGCATCCTGTTGACCTCCGCGGTCTGCGTGGTCGGCGTCGGGCTCAACGCGGTGGTCCCGGAGGACGCGTTCGAGATCGTGCTGAACTTCGCCTCGATCGGCATCCTCGCGACCTGGGCGATCATCGTGCTCAGCCACCTGCTGTTCGTCCGCAAGGCCAACCGCGGTGAGGTGGAGCGGCCGAGCTACCGGCTGCCGTTCTCCCCGTACATCGAGTACGTCACGCTCGCCTTCCTGGCCTCCGTGGTCGTCCTGATGGGCTTCGACGAGACCGGGCAGATCACCCTGATGGCGCTGCCGATCATCCTGATCGCGCTGGTCATCGGCTGGTTCTGCGTCCGCGGCCGGATCGACATGTCGGTGATGGAACGGGAGTAGCCCGCACCGTCCCCGACGGGGTGGCCGTCCCGGCACGACCGGGGCGGCCACCCCGTTGTCGTTCCGCCTCCTGCACGTGATCCACATCGGCTAGGGTCGGCGCCCATCGCGGCCCGGACGCTCCGGGCGGGCACCGCGGAGGGACGGATGGACGACGCGGCTCCGAAGTTGCTGGGCGGGCGGTACCGGCTGGGCAGGCGCCTCGGGCGCGGCGGCATGTCCGTCGTCCACCGCGCGGTGGACACGCGGCTGGGGCGACCGGTGGCGGTGAAGGTCTTCCGCTCCGATGCCGACGAGGCCTCCCGGCGGCGCTTCGAGGACGAGGCGCGGCTGCTGGCCCGGCTCAGCCACCCCGGCCTGGTGACCGTGCACGACGCGGGCGCCGAAACCGGCGACGGCGACCCGTACCTCGTCATGCAGCTCGTCGAAGGCCGCACCCTCAGCGCGGCCATGCGGGCGGGCGCCATCGATCCCGGAGAGGTCGCCGAACTGGGGAGGCGGCTGGCCGAGGTGCTGGCCTACGTGCACGCCAACGGGATCGTGCACCGCGACGTGAAGCCGTCCAACGTGCTCATCACCGATGCGGGGGAGGTGTTCCTCGCCGACTTCGGCATCTCGCTGCTCGTGCACGCCGTGGGCCGGATGACCGACTCGGGCGTGGTGATGGGCTCCGCGCACTACATGGCACCGGAGCAGGTCCGGGACGAGGACGTCGACTACGCCGCGGACGTCTACGCGCTCGGCCTGGTGCTGCTGGAGTGCGCCACCGGGCGCGCCGAGTACGACGGCACCAAGACCGAGGCCGCGGTGGCCCGGCTGACCCGCGAGCCGCGCGTCCCGGACTGGCTGCCGAACCCGCTCGCCGAGGTCCTGCTCGCCATGACGGCCTACGACCCGGAGCAGCGGCCCTCCGCCGCCCGGTGCGCGCGGCTGCTCGCGGCCGAACCCGCGGGACCCGGCGCCACCGCGAAAACCGAGTCGCCGCAACGGAGATCGACCGACACCGCCGAGTTCGCACCGGCACCGGAACCGGCACCGGCCGCACCGCGCCCGCGCCGCCGCGCGCTGCTGCTCGGCGCCGCGGGTCTGCTGGTCCTCGTGCTCGGCGCGGCCGCCCTGCTGGTGCCCGGGGCGAGCGCTCCGGAACGGCCGGTGCTCCCGCCCGAATCCGGGCCGCCCGGCGTGGCGCGGCTGCCCGCGGACCTCGACGACCTGGACGGGCTGGTGCGCGGATGAAGCGTGCGATGTGGACGGTGCCCGCGCTGCTGCTGGCCGCCTGCGGCACCCCGGAACCGCCGATGGCGCCCGAGGTGCGCGCGGACCTGCTGGCGGCGGTCGCCGAGGTCCGGGACGCCGCGCAGCGCCACGACCGGGCCGCCGCCGAGGACGCGCTCGCCGCGCTCACCCGGGAGATCGCCGCCGCGCAGGCCACCGGCGGCCTCGATGCCGCCTACGCGCACGACCTGCTCGCGGCCGCCGACCGGGTCGCCGCGGACGTCGCCACCTTCCCGCGGCCGGGGCCGCCCGCACCGGTGGTCGTGACCGTGCCCGGACCGCCGGTACCGGTTCCACAGGCGCCGCGGGAGGTCGTGGTCCCGCCGGGGGCTCGACCGGTCCCGCCGCCGCCCGCGCCGCCCGATCTCGGCGACCTGCTCAGCGAACTCCGGCCCGGTTCGGACGACCGGGACGGCGGTGGCTCGCCCGGCGAGGGTGAGGGCGATGCGGGGAACGGTCCCGGGAACGGGCGAGGCTCCGCCGAGAACGGTGCGGGCTCCACCGGCGGCGGCGAGGGTGCCACCGGGAACGGCCAGGGCTCCACCGGAGACGGTGCGACGGGGAACGGCGAAGGCTCCAGCGAGAACGGCCGGGGCGGCTCGGGGAACGGCTAGGCGCCACCGGGGGCGGTCCGGGCGGCCGTCCGGCATCTCCGCAGCGCGGCCGCGCTGCCGGTCTGCTGGGGAGCCGGGAGGGCGCGGGGCGCGCCGCTGTCGGGGCTCATCGGTGCGTCCTTCGCGAAGCGGGGGTCGGGGAGGGGCGCGCATCGCCGCGATGACCTGAGGCGGCGCGCTCCGACCAAGATCATTTCATTGCCCCGCCGGGCGTCCGCCGCCGGGCTCGAGACGCGCGATCGGGAACCGCCGGCGCCGAGCCGCGCTCGGGATCGGTGGCGAGAACGAACCGAACCGGTCGGTAGGTCTTGATCGACTTCCTCGCGACGTGGTATCGGTCTCGCTGTGACCTGCGCGGACGACCCCCGTGTCGCTCAACCGCCCGGAAATCGGACAGATCGGAAGAGTTTTCTGCCAGGTTAGTGCACTTCAGCGCCATTGTTGGTAGTAGTTGCAGCGGCCCCAGTGCTCGTGCACCCCTTGTACGCGCCGCCCCCGGGGTCAGGCGGCGGGATCTTCCCCCGGAACGCCCGCTCGACAAGCCGGACCCGCGTGGAACCCGGTGGGCGGGACTCGGTACCGTCGCCGCACCGATCAAGAGAAACCCCACATCACGGAGGACATGGTGGCCCTTCCCCAGCTGACCGAGGAGCAGCGGGCAGCAGCTTTGGAAAAGGCGGCTGCCGCCCGTCGCGCCCGAGCCGAGCTCAAAGAGCGCCTCAAGCGCGGTGGAACCAGCCTGGCAGAGGTCCTGGACACCGCCGACAACGACGAGGTCTTGGGCAAGATGAAGGTGTCCGCGCTGCTTGAGGCCCTTCCCGGCGTGGGCAAGGTCCGCGCTCAGCAGATCATGGAGCGGCTGGAGATCGCGAACAGCCGCCGGCTCCGCGGGCTGGGTGAGCGTCAGCGCAAGGCGCTGCTCACCGAGTTCGCCGCCGAGTGATCGACACCCGTACCGGTGTCGAGCCGGGGTCGGTCCGTCAGGACGGGCCCCGGCTCACCGTCGTCTCCGGTCCTTCCGGCGTCGGCAAGTCCAGCGTCTTGAACGAACTGCGCGAACGGGCACCGGAGATCTACTTCAGCGTTTCGGTGACCACCCGCCGCCCCCGGGCGGGCGAGGTGGACGGCGCGCACTACCACTTCGTCGGCATCTCCGAGTTCGAGCGGATGGCCGCCGCGGGAGAGCTGCTCGAGCACGCCCGGTACGCGGGCAACTGCTACGGCACGCCGCGCGGACCCGTCGAGGAGGCGCTCGCCGCCGGGCGGGACGCCGTGCTGGAGATCGAACTGCAAGGCGCCAGGCAGGTCCGCCGGTCGATGCCGGAGGCGCGGCTCGTGATGCTGCTGCCCCCGTCCTGGGAGGAACTCGTGCAGCGCCTGACCGGCCGCGGCACCGAGGATCCCGAGGTGGTCGAGGCCCGGCTGCGCACCGCGCGCGAGGAGCTGGCCGCCGAACCCGAGTTCGACGACACCGTGGTCAACGCCGACGTGCGGTCGGCGACCAGCGAATTGATACGATTGGTGACCGGTCGCCGGGTCTGAGCTCCGCGCTCGGACGCCGGACAGGCGCCAGCCGCCGGCCACCGCTGTCCACGCACCGGCGTCCACCGCCTTCTTCGTTCAGAGCAGGAGCCACCACGTGACCACGCCCAACGCGCTCGCCGCCCTCAACAGCCGGTCCTCGCTGACCTCCCCCGAGGGCATCACCAGCCCGCCGATCGACGACCTGCTCGAGCAGGTCAGCTCGAAGTACGCGCTGGCGATCTACTCGGCCAAGCGCGCCCGCCAGATCAACGACTACTACGCCCAGCTCGGCGAGGGCCTGCTGGAGTACGTCGGCCCGCTGGTGGAGCCGGGCCCGCGGGAGAAGCCGCTGTCCATCGCGCTGCGCGAGATCCACGCCGGCGTGCTGGAACACACCGAAGGCGAGTGAGCCGAGAACTCCCGTGACTGAGCAACCTTCCCGGGAGCGCCCGCGGGTCGTGCTCGGCGTCAGCGGCGGCATCGCCGCCTACAAGGCGTGCGAGGTGCTGCGGCGGTTCACCGAATCCGGCCACGACGTGCGGGTGGTGCCCACCGAGGCGGCGCTGAACTTCGTCGGCTCCGCGACCTTCGAGGCGCTGTCCGGGCACCCGGTGCGGACCGGCGTGTTCACCGACGTCGACCAGGTCCAGCACGTCCGGCTCGGCCAGGAGGCCGATCTGGTCGTGGTCGCGCCGGCCACCGCGGACCTGCTCGCGCGGGCCGCGCACGGTCTCGCCGACGACCTGCTGACCTCCACGCTGCTCACGGCCCGCTGCCCGGTGCTGGTGGTGCCCGCGATGCACACCGAGATGTGGGAGCACCCGGCGACGCGGCAGAACGTGGCGACGTTGCGCGCCAGGGGAGTGGTGGTCGCGGAACCGGCCAGCGGCAGGCTCACCGGCAAGGACACCGGCAAGGGCCGGTTGCCGGACCCGGTGGAGATCGTCGACCTGGGCCGGTTGCTGCTGTCCTCGGCCGCGGCGCTGCCGCGGGACCTGGCAGGCCGCCGCGTGGTGATCTCCGCGGGCGGTACCCGGGAGCCCCTGGACCCGGTGCGCTACCTGGGCAACCGCTCCTCGGGGCGGCAGGGTTACGCGCTGGCGCGGGTGGCCGCGCACCGCGGCGCCGAGGTGGTGCTCGTCTCCGCGCACACCGCGGACCTGGTGGAACCGGCCGGGGCGCGGGTGGTGCACGTGGGCACCGCGGAGCAGCTGCGGGAGGCGGTGCTCACCGAGGCGGACGGGGCGGACGCGGTCGTGATGGCCGCCGCCGTCGCCGATTTCCGGCCGGTGGACCTCGCCGAGCACAAGATCAAGAAGGTGGACGCCGATCCGCCGCCGGTGAAGCTGACCCGGAACCCGGACATCCTCGCCGAGCTCGTCGAGCAGCGCCGCGACGGCCGGATCCAGGTCGGCGCGGTCGTCGGCTTCGCCGCCGAGACCGGCGACCCGGACACCACGGTGCTCGAACACGGCCGCCGCAAGCTCGGGCGCAAGGGCTGCGACCTGCTCGTGGTCAACGCGGTCGGCGACGGCAAGGCCTTCGAGATGGAGGACAACGCGGGCTGGCTGCTGTCCACCGACGGCACCGAGACCCCGCTGCCGCACGGCGCGAAGTCCCTGCTCTCGGCTCGGCTGTGGGACGCTGTGACGCGGCGGCTCGAGCAGGGCTGAGTCCGGGCCGCACCCGTTCCCCAGGGGGTGGACCGTGCGGCGGCTGTTCACCAGCGAGTCGGTGACCGAAGGTCACCCGGACAAGGTGTGCGACGCGATCAGCGACGTGGTGCTCGACGCGCTGCTCGCCCAGGACCCGCTCTCCCGCGTGGCGGTCGAGGCGATGGTCACCACCGGGCAGGTGCACGTGGTCGGCGAGATCACCACCGAGGCCTACGCGGACATCCCGGACCTGGTGCGGCGGCGGGTGCTGGAGATCGGCTACGACTCCTCGGCGAAGGGCTTCGACGGGAACTCCTGCGGGGTGAACGTCGCCATCGACGCGCAGTCCCCGGACATCGCCCGCGGCGTGGCGCGCGGCTACGAATCCCGGGTGCAGGGGGTCGACGACGAGGTGGCCCGCCAGGGCGCGGGCGACCAGGGGCTGATGTTCGGCTACGCCTGCGACGAGACCCCCGAGCGGTTGCCGGTGCCGATCGCGCTGGCGCACCGGTTGGCCCGGCGGCTGGCCGCGGTGCGCAAGGGCGGGCTGCTGCCGCACCTGCGCCCGGACGGCAAGACGCAGGTGACCGTCGCCTACGACGGGGACCGGCCGGTGGCGCTGGACACCGCGGTGCTCTCGGCGCAGCACGCGGACGGGGTGGACGAGGCGCGGATCGCCGCGGAGCTGCGGGAACTGGTGCTCGGGCCCGAGCTGGCCGCGCTGGACCTGGACGTCTCGGCCGCGCGGACGCTGGTGAACCCGACGGGCCGGTTCGTGCTCGGCGGGCCGATGGGCGATGCCGGGCTCACCGGGCGCAAGATCATGGTGGACACCTACGGCGGGGCCGCGCGGCACGGCGGCGGTGCCTTCTCCGGCAAAGATCCGTCCAAAGTGGACCGATCCGGTGCCTACGCGCTGCGCTGGGTCGCGGTCAACGCGGTCGCCGCCGGACTCGCCCGGCGCATCGAGGTCCAGGTGGCCTACGCCATCGGCACCGCGGCCCCCGTCGGCCTGTTCGTGGAGACCTTCGGCACCGAAACCGTTGCGCCGCAACGGATCCAGGCCGCCATCGACACCGTCTTCGACCTGCGGCCGGCGGCGATCATCCGCGACCTCGGGCTGCTGGACGTCCGCTACGCGCCCACCGCCGCGTACGGCCACTTCGGACGGACCGACGTCGAACTCCCCTGGGAGCGCGCCGATCGGGCCGAGGCGCTGCGCGCCGCGGTGTGATCACTCCCAGCCGTGCACCGAGAACGCGGGGCCGCCGCCGCGCAACGCCCGCAGGCCCACCGCCGCGTAGCCGATCATCGGCTCCGGCAGCGCGTCCAGCTCGAACCAGCCGAGCTCGTGGCACTTCGCCGGCTCCCGGTTCACCGGCTCGCCGGACCAGCGCGAGGTGCGGAAGAAGAAGCCGAACCGCGGTTCCTGGCCGGGGCCGGTGATGTGCACCGAATGCACGTGCACCAGGTCGGCCGGGTCGATCCGCACCCCGACCTCCTCGTCGGCCTCCCGCACCGCCGCCGACACCACGTGCTCGCCCGCGTCCACCTTGCCGGAGGGCAGGTGCCAGCAGCCGTCGAACGCGTCCCCGCGACGCCTGCTCAGCAGCACGCGCGAACCGCGCAGCAGCGCGATGTGCGCGTCGACGAGATGGCGGTCGGGCATGGGCGGGAATCCTCACCGGTGTGCGGACGACGGCCCCCGAGTCTACGAAGGGGACGTGAGCACCGACATGTCGCGGGCCGACCGGAGCGGCCGGTGTGCCACCATTCCAGGCGGAAGAAGAACGGCTGGCGAGGAGGAGACGGTCGATGTGCGGTGGTCAACGCCATAGCGGGTTCCGCCCGCAACGCGTCGCGGGCGGAACGCCCCGCCGCCCCGCCTGAACCGGGGCCGTCCCGCACCACCGAATCCGCAAAGGAACCACCATGCTCCGGGTCGCCGTGCCCAACAAGGGATCGCTGAGCGGTCCCGCCATCCAGCTGCTCTCCGACGCCGGCTACCGCGTGCACCGCGAGCACAAGGCGCTGTTCGCGACCGACACGGCCAACGACGTCCAGTTCGTCTTCCTGCGCCCCACCGACATCGCCCGCACCGTCGGCAGCGGCGTGCTCGACGTCGGCATCACCGGCCAGGCCCTCGGTGCGGTCGGCGCGTGGATCGGCTGCCGCAGGCGCGGCGTGCCGCTGCCCGCCTTCGCCGACGCGATCGCCCCGGCGCTGATC
>NZ_JBEYUS010000112.1:9315-11890 GCF_040643635.1 Saccharopolyspora sp. NPDC047091 | reverse complement strand
CCTCAGCGGGATTCTCGCTGCGGGATCTTTTTCCCAAGTGGCTCCGCCACGAGGGAAAAAGCTGTCCTCGCGAGAATCCCGCTGAGAACCCGCGGGTGGTCCTGCCGCGTGCGTGGTCGCTGCTCATCGGCTGCGCCGCTGACAGGAAACCGACAAGACCCGCCGGGCGGGTTCGGAGACGGGCAGTGAGCGGCTGCGCCGCTGGACCGGACGCGGCCGGTGTGCGCTTCGCCATCACGTTCGGGTGGGCGGGCACGGCAGGATTGCGGCAATGACCGCTCGATCCACCGACCCGATGCCCGCCGCCGACCTCTACGACGTGCTGCGGCGGCGGCGCGACGTCCGCAACGAGTTCACCGGCGGCGCGATCCCGGACGAGGTGCTGCGCCGCGTGCTGACCGCCGCGCACAGCGCGCCCAGCGTGGGCTTGAGCCAGCCGTGGGACTTCGTGCTGGTCCGCGACGAGGACACCCGCCGCGCCTTCCGCGAGCACGTGCGCGCCGAACGCGACGTGTTCGCCGCCGAGCTCAGCGGCGAACGGGCCGCGACCTTCGCCAAGATCAAGGTGGAGGGCATCGTCGAATCCGGCCTCGGCATCGCCGTCACCTACGACCCCGACCGCGGCTCCCCCGCCGTGCTGGGCAGGCACGCCATCGCCGACGCGGGCCTGTACTCGGTGTGCCTGGCCATCCAGAACCTGTGGCTGGCCGCCACCGCCGAAGGGCTCGGCGTCGGCTGGGTCAGCTTCTACCGGGAGGAGTTCCTGCGCGGGCTGCTGGAGATCCCCGACGGCGTCCGGCCCGTCGCCTGGCTCTGCGTGGGACCCGTGCACGCCCTCGCCGAAACCCCTGACCTGGAACGACACGGCTGGCGACGGCGCTCGCCGCTGGAGGACGTCGTGCACCACGACAAGTACCGGGGCGGCCAATCCCGGTAGCCTGAGACCGAACGCTGGGAACGGGGCACGAGGACGATCTCGGAGACGCCGTGCGACAGGACGATTCGCTGATGTCGGGGCACATCCCCGCGCAAGATCGTCACGTGCGGGCCCTGCTCGACTCCGGTCATTTCCACGAAGCGGACATCGCGTTCGACGAGCTCGTCTCGACCGGGCTGAACCTGGTCGGCGAGCAGTGGAACCGGGCGACGGTGCTGGTGCACCGCGCGTGGCTGTCCTGGCGGCTGCACCGCATCCCGCAAGCCCTGGAACTGGCCGCCGAGGGCTGGACCGACCTGGACGCGGACCAGCCGATCGGCGCGTCCGCGGCCCAGACCATCAGCATCCTCGGCAACCTGCTGGAGACCATCGGCCACCGGGCGTCCGCGCTGGAGCTGATGACGTTGAGCGTGCAGGTGGCGCGCAAAGCGGACGACCCCGAGACGCTGGCGCACTGCCTGGTGCGCCAGGCCAGCGCGTTGATCTTCCGCTCGGTGGCGCGGGAGGTCTCCGCCGCTGATCGGCTGTTCAGCACCGCCCGCGACCTGTTCGACGAGGCGCTGCTGCTCGTCGGCGAGGGCCAGCTGCGCCGGGTGTCGCTGGCCGGTGGTGCGCGGGCCCTCGCCGGGCTGGGGCGGCTGCCGGAGGCGGAGCGGCTCGCGCAGCGCGCCCTGGAGCTCAGCAAGGACGCCGAGGACGGGTTCTGCACGGCGGTGGCGAACTGGGTGCTGGCGATCGTGCGGCGCGACCAGGGCGACCTGCACTCGGCGCGCACCTTCGCCAGCCGCGCGCTGGACAGCGCCGAGAGCATCGGCGACACCATGCAGATGATGCGGTACTCGCTGGACCTGGCCTCGGTATGCGTGCAGCTCGGCGATGCCGTGGGCGAGGCGGCGGCACTGCGCCGCACCGTCCGGGCCGGCGGCGCCGCCGTGGAGACCCTGCAGGAAGGCCTGGGCCAGGCGCTCGAACAACGACGGGTCGCCGTGCAGGCGCAGCGGCTCGCGACGGCCGCGCAGGAAGCGGCGGTGCGCGACCCGCTGACCGGCCTGGTGAACCGCCTCGGCCTGCAACGCCAAGCACCCGGGCTGCTGGCGGAGACCGCGGCGCAAGGCCGCATCCCGTGGCTCGTGCTGCTCGACGTGGACTGGTTCAAGGACGTCAACGACTTCGCGGGGCACGCCGCGGGCGACGCGACATTGCAGGAGGTGGCGCACCTGCTGCGCCGCGAATGCCGCGCCGACGACCTGATCTGCCGGTGGGCGGGGGACGAGTTCGTGGTGCTCGTGGTCGACGACGCGGAGGACTCGCGGCACGCCGGACCCGTCGTCGCGGAACGGATCCGGGCCGCCGTCGACCGGCACGACTGGCGCCTGGTCCTCGGCTGCACCCGCCGCGTACCCACCGTCAGCATCGGCGTCGCGGGCGGGCCCGCGAAGCTGGACCACCTGTTCGCGGCGGCCGACATCGCGCTGTACCGGGCGAAACGGGCCGGGCGGAACCGGGTGGAGACCGACCACGGCGACCCGGAGCAGGACCGGCCGGAGATCCGGGGCGGCTAGGATCGGCGCCCATGCCCGCACCGCCACCGCACCACCCCGGCGCGGACCTGCCGGTCCATGCGG
Organism: Saccharopolyspora sp. NPDC047091; assembly: GCF_040643635.1. NCBI lineage: Bacteria > Bacillati > Actinomycetota > Actinomycetes > Pseudonocardiales > Pseudonocardiaceae > Saccharopolyspora > Saccharopolyspora sp. NPDC047091. The sequence goes on along the minus strand of NZ_JBEYUS010000112.1, from coordinate 9,328 downwards.
GACAATCCGCCCC
>NZ_JBEYUS010000112.1:0-9215 GCF_040643635.1 Saccharopolyspora sp. NPDC047091 | reverse complement strand
GGAAGCCCGGAAGCCCGGAAGCCCGGAAGCCCGGAAGCCCGGAAGCCCGGAAGCCCGGAAGCCCGGAAGCCCGGAAGCCCGGAAGCCCGGAAGCCCGGAAGCCGGTGGCGTCGTGGCTGAGCGGGCGGATCGCTGGTCCACGATCCCGGTCCGCCGCCGGGTGCTGGGCGTCGTCCGCACCCTGACCGCGCTGGACCGGTTGCAGGACGTCTTCGCCGTGCTCGCCGACGACTTCCGGGTGGAGGCGCGGTTCGCGGTCGCCGAGGGCTCGGAGTTCGGTGGCGACCTGCGCGGTTTCCTGGACGCCGCGGGGATGCGCTCGCTGCCCTGGGCGTCGGCGACGAAGGAGCACGTCGACCTGGCGGTGTCCCCGAGCAGCAACGGCGCCCTGCACGAGCTGGACGTGCCGGTGGTGACGTTGCCGCACGGCGCGGGCTACCACAAGCTGCGCCCGACGGATTCCGGTGCGGCGGCGGACATCTCCGGCCTGTCCGCGGACCAGATCATCCACAGTGGACGTGTCGTGCCGTCGGTCCTGGCGCTGTCGCACCGGAACCAGCTGGAGCTGCTGCGCGAGTCGTGCCCGCGGGCGGCGGAGCGCGCCGAGGTGGTGGGCGATCCGTGCTTCGCCCGGTTGCGCGCGAGCCTGCCGATGCGGGAGGGGTACCGCGCCGAGCTGGGCGTGGGCGATCGCCGGTTGGTGCTGGTGAGTTCGACGTGGGGCCCGAACTCGCTGTTCGCGCGCCACCCGGGGCTGGCGGCCGAGCTGACGGCCGCGCACCCGGACGCGCAGGTGGCGCTGGTGCTGCACCCGAACGTCTGGGCGCGGCACAGCGCGTGGCAGCTGACCCGGTGGACGCGTGCGGCGCGGCGCGCGGGCCTGCTGCTGGTGCCGCCGCACCGGGGCTGGCGGGCGGTGCTGGTGGCGGCGGACGTGGTGGTGGCGGACCACGGATCGCTGGCGCTGTACGCGGCGGCGCTGGGGAAACCCCTGCTGCTGGCGGGTTTCGGCGCCGACGAGCTGGCCCCGGGCACGCCGATCGCGGAGCTGGGCGCGCGGGCGCGGCACGTGACCTCGGTGTCGGAGGTGGCGGCCGCGGAGCCGGTGCCGGAGCACGAACTCCTGGCCGCGCAGGCGTTCCTGCCGCCGGTGGCGGCGGTGTCGCGGCTGCGCGCGGTGCTCTACGACCAGCTGGGCCTGCCGGAACCCGCGTTCCCGGCGAACCCGGAGCCGGTGGACCCGTTCGTCCCGCAGCCCTGGTCGGACTAGCCGAGCAGGGCGCGCAGCCGCGGGGCGTCCGGATGACCGGCGGTGTCGAGCAGGGCCACGGCTTCGGCGAGCGCTTCGCGCGCGGCGGCCTCGTTCCCGTCCTGCCGCAGGGATTCCGCCCGCAGTTCGAGCGCTTCGGCGAGATCGTGCCCGCCGCCGCGGGCGCGGATGCCGTCCTCGGCCGCGCCGAGCGCGTCGAGCGCTTCCGCGTGCCGTCCGAGCGCTTGGTGCGCGCGGGCTTCGACGACGCGGATGCGGTCGGGGGTGCGCCGGTCGTTCGGGAAGTCCCGGAGCCGCTGCCGCGCGGAGTCCAGCACGTCCAGCGCCGCGACCGGTTCGCCGCTGCCGACCAGCGCGCGCCCCATCAGGTATTCCTGCAGCGCCGCGGCTCGGGGCTTGCCGAGTTCGAGGTTGATCTCCCTGGACCGCGCGAGGAGGTCCAGCGCCCCGGCCCAGTCGCCGCGCGCGGTCCGCACCTTGCCGAGGAATTCCAGCGCGGAGGCCAGCGCCCGCCGGTGCCCGGCCTGCTCGGCGAGCTCCCGGGCCCGCCGCCCGGATTCCTCGGCGGCGTCGAGGTCCCGCAGTTCCAGCAGCAGCTGGGTGCGCAGCGTCCGCAACCGCGATTCGGCGACCGGATCCGCGCAGCGCTGCGCCGCCTCGACCCCCAGGGCCAGCGCGGGCACCACGTCCGCGTAGTGCTTATGCTGCTGGTGCAACGTCCACAGCGGACCGTCGCAGAGCGAGATGACCTCGCGGTCCAGGCCGTGCTCATGCGCGGCGGCCAGCACGTGCACGAGGTTCACCCGCTCCCGGTCCAGCCAGTCCCGCGCGGTGGCATCGGTGAACGGGTTCGGCGCGGTGAGCAGCGCGTCGTCCTGCCCGATCCGCAGCCGCTGCGGCTCCAGCACCGCCCGGTCCGCGTAGGCGCCGCGCACCCGGTACCAGCCGACGAGCCGCCCGAGCGCGCCGTCGTCCGCGTCCCGCAGCCGTTCGGCGTGCAGCCGGACCAGGTCGTGGAACCGGTATTCGCCGTCGTGGTCGGTGCGTTCCAGCAGGTTCGCCGCGTGCAGCTCGTCGAGCAGCCGCTCCGCTTCGTCCTCGGGCAGGTCGGCGAGCGCCGCGACCGCGCCCGCGGAGAACGTCGGCCCGGGGACGTGCCCCAGCTGCCCGTGCAGCGCGCGCTCGTCGGCGGGCAGCGCGGCGAGCACCTCGTCGTAGTGCCGCAGCACCACCGGTACGCCGTCCTCGACGAACTTCTCCAGCCGCCCGTCCGCCGCCAGGTCGTCGGCCATCCGCGCCAGCGACCGGCCGGGCCGCTTCGCCAGCAACCCGGCGATGATCCGGATCGCCACCGGGAGCCCGCCGCACAGCTCCACGATGCGCCGCGCCTGCTCCGGTTCGGCCACCACCCGGTCACCGGCGCCGGCGCGCAGCAGCGCCACCCCGGAATCCGCGTCTAGCCGCCGCAACCCGAGCGGCACCACGTCCTCGACGGCGAGCTCGGGCCGCTGCCGCCACCCGATGAGCACCAGCAACCCGTCCGGCGACGACGGCAGCAACGGCAGGAACTCCCGCGGGTTCGCCACGTTGTCCAGCACCAGCGCCACGTCGTGCTCCCGGGTGAAGCTGCGGTACAGCCCCTCGGCGGCGTCCGCGGAGGCGGGCACGTCGAGCTCGAACGCGTGCAGGCAGTGCGAGACCACGTCCAGCTTCGTCGCGTCCCGGTCGCGGAGGTCGAGGTAGATCCGGTGCCGGAACCCGTGCGCCGACTCGTGCATCCACTGCCGCACCAGAGCCGTCTTCCCCGCCCCGCGCGGGCCGCTGACCAGCACGCACGCCGGGTAGTCACCGCTGCGCGCCACCGCGGCGTCCAGCTCCGCCCGCTCGGCCTCCCGGTCCACGAACCCGGCCTGCCCCGGCTGCAACTGCTCGGCGCGCAACGCCACCGGCACCCGCTGGTGGAAGTGCACCTGCCCGATCGACCCGGCCTGGACGAGCTGCTCGACGTCGCCGCGGTTCTCGTTGCCCATCCCACTCCCCCGGACCGCACCGGCCCAGACCGCACCGGCCGTGCCGGTGTCGCTTCCCAGTGACGATCACCTCACCATACGCGATCACCCCAGCGCGCAGATCCCGTTCGGGCCCGGCCCTGCTGTCCCCCGCCGCACCCCGGCCGGTACCCTTCGACCAGTCGACACGTCGACCACGCCCCCGTAGCTCAGGGGATAGAGCACGGCTCTCCTAAAGCCGGTGTCGCAGGTTCGAATCCTGCCGGGGGCGCTCTGATCAACTACCCGTTGACCTGCGCCGGAAATCCACAGCGATGATCTTTCCGTCCGATGAGGACGATTGGGCGTGGAGCAGATCTGGAGCGACTTCTTCCAATGCTCGGCCGTTGAGCGCTTCGGTGACCGCCGTCCGCCGCCCCGGTTGCGCCTCGGCGAGCAGCCGCTCGGCGACCCGGATCGCCTTCTCGAACAGCTCCGCGGACGCCTCGGCGGTCCCAGAACCTCCCGGACTGCGATGCTCAGCAGTGCCGCCACACCCCCCGTGACCGCACGACGGTGTCACCGCGCAGTCATACGGTTATTCACGTCAGCAGTTGACCAGAACCGAATGTTGAGCTGCCGAAACGCGGACAGCGGCCGCAGCGCCTGATCAGGCAGAGGTAATCAATTCCCCGCTTCACCTGCGATGATGCTTCCGTTTGTTGACGACTCATCGCCATCGATTGACGACCCATTGCCGCCTGTTGACGGCTGATCATCGTTCTCCGGTGGGCTTCGAGTGCGTTCGCATCCGCGCTGCGGAGACCTGATTCGGACCTGTGGATAGGGTTCGGTTCACGTGGATATCGGGGAATTCTCGGAGGGCATCGGAGGCACTTCGGGTGCCGTGGAGGTTTCCCCTTTGATCCCCTTCGCGGATCGTCGGCGCTGCGCCGGGCGGCTCGGGGCGCACGTAGCTTGCGGTCGGGTGGTGTTCGCCGCTTTTGCGGTCGCCGACCGAGGGGGAATGGTTTCACGTGCTCGCGAGGACATGAGGACGTCGACGGTTCACGTCGGCAGCCGGTTCCGCATCGCGACGCGCTCATCGGTGCGCGTATTACCGCGCCCGGATTCTTGGCCTCCGACCGCCGATGAAGGCCCGTGACCTGCGGGAATTCACGGCCGGGCACGAGCAGGACCGCGATCGGATCTTCGCCATCCGCTGCGCGATCGTGCGGACGCATCGGGTGAACACCGCCGTTCGTCCACTGCTACCGAGGCGCCATCGCGACCGGTGGATCCGGCATCGCCGAGGCCTCGGACGAGAAAGGAGCGGGTGTGCACAACGCCCCAACGGAGCGCATTCCGGCCGTCTCATCGGCGGCGGACCGCATCGTGTCCATCGATGTGATCCGCGGTGTTGCGATCGCCGGTATCCTCTTGATCAACATCACCTACTTCCTGCGGCTGGCGGGCTGGTCCGAGGTGCCCGGCGGCTCCGATGCGGTGCTCTGGAAGTTCGTCGACCTCGTCGCCTTGGGCAAGTTCCACTTCGTCTTCGCGTTTCTCTTCGGCACGAGTGCGTTCCTCTTCCTGTCCCGGCTCCGGGCCAAGGAGAGATCGCTGTGGGCGTACTCCCGGCGAATGATCATCTTGATTCTGGCCGGGGTGCTCAATTCGGCTCTCGGCGGCATCGACGTGCTCATGTCCTACGGCGTGCTCGCCTTCGTGCTCCTGCTCCTGACGTTCCTGCCGCGGACGGTCCTCGTGACCGTGGGCGTCGTGGCGTCGCTGGTTCCGGATTTCCTGCGGCTGACCGCCACGCTCGGTGCGGGCGATGCCGGGCTGCCACCCCAGTTGACGGTGCTGTTCGAGTTCGCCCGGACGTCGGGCCACATGGCACTCGGCTTCTGGGCGGCCGAACGGGGGCTGTTCGAGGTCGGCACGCGGCTTCCGGTCAAGATCGCCTTCTGGGTCACCGCGGCCTGCTCCGTACCGATCTGGGTGTGGACGCTGCTGGCCGGGAGCGACCAGGCCCACGACATCGCCTTCCGCACGGCCGCGATCCCGGGGCTGATGTACGTCACCGGACTGGTCCTGGCGCTGCGCCACCCGGGAGCGGAGCGGGTGCTGTCGTTCCTGCGGTTCTACGGGCGGATGGCGTTCAGCAACTACCTGGGGCAGACGGTGATCTGCACGACCGTCCTCCCGCTGTTCGTGACGTCCGGTCACCTGTCGGCCTTGGCGGCGCTGGGGTTCTGCCTGGCGGTGATCGTGCTCCAGAGCGCCTTCTCCGCGTGGTGGCTCCGGCGGTTCCGCCAGGGGCCGCTGGAGTGGGCGTGGCGGTGCGGCACCTACTGGGAGTTCACCCCGCTGCGGGCCGGAGCCTCCCGTCGCGCGTGAAGCCGGGCGCCCGGAGTTCGGGCGGCGGCCGATCGGCGGGCGGCGCCGACCGGCCGTCCCGGCCGTGCACTGCGGCCGGTCGTTTGCGGCCGGTCACCCGGCCGTGCACCGCAGCCCGTCGCCCCAGCCGTGCACCGCAGCCGGTCACCCCAGCCGTGCACCACAGCCCGTCGCCCCAGCCGTGCACCACAGCCCGTCGCCCCAGCCGTGCACCGCGGCCGGTCACCCGGCAGGGGATCACGGCGGTGACGGCTAGACTTCGCCGCGCCCACCGCACGGCTCCGGCTGAACCGCCCGTGCCGCAGGGGGCGCAGAACATCGCTGGTGAGCGGCGTGCGCGGCATGGCGGCCGGGCTCGGCTCGTCGGCACGCCCAGGCCCGGGCCCGCCGGGCGCGGACCTCGAGGACGGCGCGCGTGAACTCCCAGGGAAGACGTCGGATCGACGAGATCGGCGACGAGAGCCGCCGCCGCATCCTCGACGCGGCGGAGGGGCTGTTCACCGAGCGCGGATTCGAGCGCACCTCGTTCGCCGAGATCGCGCAGCGCTCCGGCATCAGCCGTGGCTCGATCCCGTGGCACTTCAAGAACAAGCACGGCCTGTTCCTCGCCGTGATCGAACGCGCGATGGACCGCGTGATGACGCCGGAGCCCCGCACGGCTTCCCCGACGCTCACCGAGCTGGCCGAGGAGTTCGCGGCCTGGGTGCGGAACGGTGAATCGGCGCTGGTGTTCGTGGCGCTGACCGAGGCGATGGGCAGTTCGGGTGCGGTTCGCGGCCAGTACCAGGAGTACTTCGCCCGGCACCGGCGCGGTCTGGAGCGCTGGTTGCAGGCACGTCGGCCTGCGACCGCCGATCCGGAGACCGCACCGGAGCGGGAGCGGGCGTTCGCGGTGGCGTTCATCGGAGCGCTCTTCGGCATCCACCTGCAGGCCCTGATCGACCAGGACGACGTCGACTTCGACGCGGCGATGCGGCTGATCGCGACCCAGTTCGAGGGGAACCTCCGGGACGTGTGGGACGATCCGGCTCAGTGAGCCGGGAATGAGTCGAGGAGGTCCGCCATCCGGCGTTCCAACATCGGGCGCACGAAGTCGTCGGTGTGGATCCACGTGGCGCGCGCCGCCATGCCCGCGAGCACGAGCTCACCGACGGCGTCGATGTTCGCCCCGTGTTTGAGGTAGTTCTCGGTGCGCCCGTGCCTCACCGCCACGTCCGCGTCGATCGCGCCGGTGTTGCCGAGGATGCCGGTGTCGACCGGTCCGGGGCACAGCACGCTCACGTCGATGCCGTGCCCGCTCAATTCCCGTTGCAGTGACTCGGAAAGCCCCACCACCGCGAACTTCGCGGTCGTGTAGAGCACGCTCGAGTTGGCGATCAGGCCGGCACCGGACGCGGTGTTCACGACGTGCCCGCCCGCGCCGCGCGCGATCATGCGGGGCAGGAACGCCTGCAGCCCGTTGATGACGCCGTGCAGGTTGATGCCCAGCGCGACGTCCCACTTCTCCCAGGTCCACTCGGTGACCGGTGCGTGCGGGGCGATCCCGGCGTTGTTGAACAGCAGGTCGACCGGGCCCAGCGACGCTTCGACGGTGTCGGCGACGGCGGTGAACGCCGCGCGGTCCCGGACGTCCAGCGGCGTGGTCACGACCTCGGTGACCTGCGCGAGCTCGTCGGCGCTGCGTGCCAGCGCTTCCTCGTCGATGTCGGCCAGCGCCAGCCGCACTCCGCGGGTGGCGAGCGCCCGGGCGATGCCGAGACCGATTCCGCGGCCGCCACCGGTGATGAAGGCGACCGATCCGTTCCACTCCCGCACTGCTCTGCCCTCCTCGTCGATCATCGGGTGCGCAGCCGCGCGGACACCTGCGCGGCACGGCGGCGGATCCGTCCCGGTGCTGCCCCGATCAGGTGCAGCACCGCGGACGCCGCGGCCGCTTCGAACAGGTACGACGGGAGCGCCAGCGCCTCGACGTCGGCTCCCGGCAGCAGCGCGTGCATGCCGATGACGACGCTCGTGGCGATCAGCCCGGCGACGATCCCGCGCAACGCCGCCGACCACCCGTACTTGTGCTCACGCCCGGCGAAGACCGCACCGACCGCTCCGAGGCCCTGCATCGTCCACCAGGCCACCACCGACCACTTGAGCGCGACCCCGGCGAGCACGCCGAACAGGATCGGCGCCACGACCAGCGCGATCACCTGCCGTCGCCGCGAGTGCCCGGCCGACGAGTCCCGCTCGGCCTCGTGCGCCTCTGCTCCCACCACGTCCTGGACCTCCTCCACCTCGTTTCTATGTCATCAGCATAGAGATGGCCATCGGCATAACGCCATCCGTTTCGCGAGGTTCACGCCCGGGAATCGGAGCGCGACGGGTCACATCGGCCGGGGAACGTGGACCGGGACGGCTTCGCGCGATTCCTGCGACTCCCGGGACTGCTCGCCCGCCATCCGGGCAGCGGTCCGCCGACGACCAGACTCGCGAGGTGCGGCATGACCTCGGAACGCCCGTTCCGCCCCGGTTGCGCGCGTGCCGTCGGTTCGTGCTTCGTCCTGGTGGACCAGGTGCAGCCGGTCGCGATCTCGCTGTCGAGGTCGGGGGAAGTGCTCGACGTGGTCGGATGGGCGGACTCGGCGGAGCCCCTCTGCACGGGGACGCGCGTGGTGGCGAGCGGTGGCGAGCGGGCCTTCGTCTCCGACCGGCCACCGCACGCCGGCGCGTCCGACCGCCCCACCGCGCGCTCGACGATCGCCGTCGCCGCCGACCCGGGTGGCCGGCTGTCCACTTCGGCGGTGGAGCGTTCCGAGATCCCGCCGCAGCCGCGCCGGAATCGGCGGCTGAGCCACCGGCCGGACGGTCAGAGCATCGAGGAACGGTGGCAAGAGTGGACGTTCCGCAGCCACCTCGGGATCTGGGACTGGCACGCCGAAGTGCTGCACGGCGACGAACGGATCCACTTCCCCGCCTGCTCGCGCAGGCCTTCCTCGACGACACGGCGGTGGTCTGCGTGCAGCGGGAGAACAAGCGGCCGTGGCCGTTCCGCCCGCGCTGCGCAGCACTGGTGCTCACCGCGACCGGGCACGGGGTGACGAGCACACCGGTGCCGGACCTCGACGTCGCCGACCGGTGCCTGCCGCGTCGCCGGGACGAGCGGGAGGTGCGCCGCGAACTCGATGAATACCTGGACTTCTCCCGGAGTCAGCTGCGGGCCGCCGTCGACGTGGGCGCGCGGGACGCGGAACTCGTCGTCCGGGGCAGCGGCCTGGACACCGAGGTCGAGCTGCGGTTCCGGCTCGACGGGTTCCCCGGCACGGTGTTCTGCCGGCGCGACGTCCCGTTCGACGAGAGCGGCGCGATCGCCGGGCTGCGCGCGTGGAACATCGCGCTCGACGAGGACGTCGAGTGCGGGATTCGCCGGGGCGCGGTGGAGCCCCGGGGTCCCGTCACCTGGATCTGAGGACTGCTAGGAGCTGTTTAGGAACCTGGGGCCCGCTGGTGGAACGCAGTGAGGTCTCCGGTAGATGGATCAACGACCAAGAAGATCGACATCTATCCGG
>NZ_JBEYUS010000111.1:0-12159 GCF_040643635.1 Saccharopolyspora sp. NPDC047091 | reverse complement strand
GGCGCGTTCCCGTAGAGCACCGGCGGGCGGCCGTCCCCGAAGGCGGCGCGCAGGTCGGACGTACCGGGGCGCACCTGTTGTCCGGGCCGCTGACCGGGGTGCGGGTGGCGGTGCAGCTGCACGGCAGGCCGCTGCCCGACTTCACCGCCGCGCTGCGGGCCGCGGGCGCCGAGGTCGTCGAGATCCCGGTGTACCGCTGGTGCCCGCCCGCCGACACCGGACCGCTGGCCGCGCTGGTCGACGCGGTGTGCGCCCGCGAGGTCGACGCCGTCACGTTCACCAGCGCGCCCGCCGCGGCCGGGTTGCTGGACCGCGCGACCGAGCAGGGGTGCCGTGCCGAGCTGCTCACCGCGCTGTCCGGCCCCGTGCTGGCCGCGTGCGTGGGCCCGGTGACGCACTCGCCGCTGGCCGAGGCGGGAGTGCCGGCGGTGCTGCCGCAGCGCGCCCGGCTCGGTGCGCTGGTGCGGGAGCTGTGCGAGCGGTTGCCCGGCCGCTACCCGTCGCTGCCGGTCGCCGGACGCACCTTGCAGCTGCGCGGGCACGCGGCCGCCGTGGACGGGGAACCGCGGCCGCTGTCGCCGGGCGGCAAGGCGCTGCTGCGGGTGCTGCTGGCCCGGCCCGGCGGCGTCGTCGCCCGCGAGGAGCTCGCCGCCGCGCTGGCCGCGGGCCGGGCGAAGGCCGTCGACGAGCACGCCGTCGAGCAGGCCGTGGCGCGGCTGCGGTCCGCGCTCGGCGCCCCGGAACTGGTGCAGACGGTGATCAAACGCGGCTACCGGCTGCCGCTGGACGCGGAGGGCGCGTGACTCCCCCGCTGCTGCTGGTCGCGCACGGCACCCGCGACCCGGCGGGCCCGCCGGTCGTCGACCGGATCGCCGCCGCGGTCGCCGAGCGCGCGGGGATCGCGGTGCGCACCGCCTACGTCGACGTCATCGGCCCGACCGTCGCCGAGGCGCTGCACGGGCTGGACGGTCCGGTGGTGGCGGTGCCCGCCTTCCTCGCCGCCGGGTACCACGTGCGCGTGGACCTGCCCGCGCAGCTGGCCGCGGCCGGACGCGCGGACGTGACCACGACCGCGCCGTTGGGGCCCGCTCCGGAGCTCGCGGCGGTGCTGCTGCGGCGGCTGCGGACCGTGGGCTGGCGGCCGGGCGCGGAGGTGGTGTTCGCCGCCGCCGGTTCCACCGATCCGCGCGCGCTGGCGGACGTGCGGGCGGCGGCCCGGCTGCTCGGCGCGCGGTGCGGACGGGTGCTGCGGCCGAGCTACGTCACGACCGCGGAGCCGCGCACCGAGCGGGTGTGCGCCGAGCCGGGACCGGACCGGTTCGTCGCGCCGTACCTGCTGGCTCCCGGGGCGTTCCACCGGCGGCTGGCCGCGCTGCCGGTGCGCGGAGTGGCCGAGCCGATCGGGGCGCACCCGCTGGTGGTGGACCTGGTGCTGCGCCGCTACCGGGCGGCCCTCCGCGCGGTGTCCGGTCCGGTCCGCGCGGGAGCGGTTCACCCGCGGTGAGCCCGGGTCCTCCGACCTGACCCCTTCGTGGGGACTTGGAGTCCGTTCGATTCATACCTTGTTCATACCCACTTACGGTGGACGTTTCTTGCGTCGTCAGCGGGGAGGAACACATGACCAGCGCAACCAGTTCCGGAGCGAAGTCGAGTTCCGGCCGGAGCACGTCCGGCGGCAGCGCCGCGGGGCGCGGCTCCGGGTCCGGCTCGCGCTCCGGCAGCACCCGGAAGAGCACCGGCGGCACCTCGCGGACGACGAGCACCACCTCCGCGAACACCCGGTCCGGTCGCGGATCCGGCGCCTCTCGAACGAGCACCACCTCCACGGGCACGAGGTCGGCGCGCGGGTCCGGCACCACCAGGACGAGCACCACCTCCACGGGCACGAGGTCCGGTCGCGGGTCCAGCACTGCGCGGAGCTCGCGCAGCACCGGAACCTCCCGCGGCACCGGAACCTCCCGCGGCACCGGAACCTCCCGCAGCACCGCGACCGGGAGCCGCGGCTCGAGCGGCCGCAGCACCGCGAGCACCGGATCCGGGACCACCTCGCAGTCGACCGCCACGTCGAAGGCGCAGGAGGCCACCGTGCACCTGCCGTTCGTCACCGCCCAGTTCCACGCGCCCGACGTGCACCTGCCCGGCAAGAAGGAGCTCGCCTCCGCGACCGAAGCGGTCCGCGCCCAGCTGCCCGAACCCCGCCAGGCCCTGTTCTACGGAGGTCTCGCCGCGGGCGTCGCGCTGAGCCTGCTCGAATGGCCGGTCGCGCTGGCCATCGGCGTCGGCACCGCCGTCATCGGCCACGACCAGAAGTAGCCGCACCGCGGTTCCGGAGATCCCGAACCGCCCACCGCCCCGGTCCACGCGGTCGTTCCCGGGACCGGGGCGGTGCGTGCGCCACCCGGCACCGCGCTTCCCGCGCACCGCGCCCGCACTCCCGGAGAGGGATTCCATGCCGTTCGGCGCCCTGCTGTCCCGAGCCGCCCACGTCGCCGCACCCGTGATCGACGCCGTCCGCAACGCCGGCGCGCCACCGCTGAACCGCCGCACCTACACCCGGCACGGCCGCAGCCACCTGGAGGTCCGCGGCCTGCACGTGCCCGAGTCCGCCGGCGCCGCCCGGGACCTGCGCGACCGGCTGTCCGCTGTGGACGGTGTCGGCTCCGTCGAGGTGAACGCCGTGCTCGGCCGGGTGCTGGTGCACCACGACGCCGAGCAGGTGGGGTGCGCCGCGCTGGCCGAGGTCGTCGACGCGGTCGAACGCGACCACGACCTGGCCGGGCTCGGGAACTCCCCCGCCGGTGCCGCGCACCCCGGCAACGCGGACGGGCTGATGCGCGACGTCGGCGCGCTCGGGTTGAGCGTGCTCGGCCTCGGCTACTCGGCCGCCGCGGGGCTGCTGCCGTTCCGGCCCGCGTCCCCGCTGATCCCGGCGGCGGTGTCGCTGGCCGACTCGGTGCCGTGGCTGCGCCGGGGCGCGGAGAGCGCCCTCGGCCGCACCGGCGCCGACGCCGCGCTCGCCGTCGGCGGAGCCGTCACCCAGGGGCTCGCGCAGAACCCGCTGGCGGTGTTCAGCGACCTGGCCGCCCGGTTCAGCTCCGCCCGCGAGGGCATCGCCCGCCAGCAGGCGTGGCGGCACTGGGAGGAGACCACCCAGCCCGGCTCGCACGAGTCCACCGCGATCAGCACCGAACCGCGGCCGGTGGACCTGCCGGACGGACCGGTCGAGCAGGTCGCGAACCTCGCGGGCGCGTTCGCGCTCGGCGGCTACGGCACGGTGCTCGCCGCGACCCGCGACCAGCGGCGCGCGCTCGCCACCATGCTCGCCGCGATCCCGAAACCGGCCAAGACCGGCCGTGACGGGTTCGCCGCGCAGCTCACCACCGCGCTGTCCGCCCGCGGCACCCTCGTCCTCGAACCGAAGGCGGTGCGCAGGCTCGACCGGGTCGACACCGTCGTGCTGGACGCGCCCGCGCTGCTGACCGGACGCCGCGTGGTGGACGAGGTGGTGCCGCTGGACAGCGACGCCGACGCCACCCGGCTGTTCGCGCACGCCGCCGAACTCGTCGCCCCCGACCGGCCCAAGGCCCGCCGCAGCCGCGGGAAGTGGTCCTGCGCGCCGCTGGACGGCCGCACCGCGCAGCTGCCGGCACGGGTGCAGGCGGAACTGCACGAGCACCGCGACCGGGGCGCGGTGCTGCTGGAACTGCGCAGGCACGACGAGCTCGTCGCCGTGGTCGCCGTCATCGAGGAGCTCGACCCGCTCGCCGAAGCGCTCATCGACGCCGCCCGCAGCGCCGGGACCGCGGTGCTCGCCGGGATCGGCAGCAAGCTGGACCGCAGGCTCGCCGTCGACGACGTGGTGCACGGCGGTACCCGGCTCGGCGCCTCGGTGCGGCGGTTGCAGCAGGACGGGCACGTCGTGGCCGTGGTGTCCACCCGCGGGCACGCGGCGCTGGCCGCCGCCGACGTCGGCATCGGGATCGCCGAGAACGACCAGCCGGCGCCGTGGGGAGCCGACCTGCTGACCCCGAACCGGTCCGAGGCGCACAGCGCGCTGTGCGCCGTCGCCGAAGCCCGCACCGCCAGCAAGCACGCCGCCGCGCTGTGCGCGGGCGGGGCGTGCCTCGGCGTGCTGTTCGGCGCGATCGGTCCGTCGCTGGGCGCGCCCGCGCGCGCCGGGCTGCCGGTGCACGCCGCGAACCTGTTCGCGCTCGGCACCGGGACCCTCGCCGGTTTCCAGGCCGGGCAGCGGCCGCCGCCCGCGCCGCACCAGCGCACCCCGTGGCACGCGCTGCCCGGCCGGGCCGTGCTGGGGGTGCTGGACAGCTCGGTGGACGGCCTCAGCGCCGCGGTCGCGCGCCGCTGGCGGCGGGCCCAGCCGCAGCGGGCGGAGCACGAGGCCGGGGTCGTCGGCGCCACGCTGGAAGGCCTGGTCAACCCGATGACCCCGGTGCTGGTCGCCGGAGCCGTCGTGTCCGCCGGGCTCGGTTCCGTCCTGGATGCGGTGCTGATCATCGGGGTGCTGGGGATCAGCGCGCTCATCGACGGGGCGCAGCGCATCGCCACCGATCGCGAGCTCGCCAAGCTGCTCGACGCCGGTCAGCTGCCCGCGCGCGTGCGCCGCGACGGCACCACCTCCACCGTGCCCGCCGACCAGCTGGTGCCGGGCGACGTGGTCGAGCTGCGCTCCGGCGACGGGGTGCCCGCCGACTGCCGGGTGCTGGAGGCCGAATACCTGGAGGTCGACGAGTCCAGCCTCACCGGCGAGTCGAACCTGGTGGTCAAGACCCCGGAGGCGACCACGGCCGCGGCGCTCGGCGACCGCACCGGGATGCTCTACCAGGGCACCACGGTCGCCACCGGCACCGCGACCGCCGTCGTCGTCGCCACCGGGGCCGCCACCGAGGTCGGCCGCACCACCCAGGAGGACGGCCGGTCCGGCGGCGCGGCGGGCGGCGTCGAGGCCCGGCTGGCCGAGCTGACCCGGCAGATCCTGCCGCTGTCCGTCGGCGCGGGCGGCGCGCTGCTGGTGGTCGACCTGCTGCGCGGTACCCCGCTGCAGGCCACCGTCGGCCGCGCCGTGGGGCTCGCGGTGGCCGCCGTCCCGGAAGGGCTGCCGTTCGTGGCGACCCTCGCCGAGCTGGCCGCGGCGCGGCGGTTGTCCCGCCGCGGCGTGCTGGTGCGCAGTCCCGCCACGATCGAGGCGCTGGGCCGGGTGGACGCGCTGTGCTTCGACAAGACCGGCACCCTCACCCAGGGCCGCATCACCCTCGGCCAGGTCTCCGACGGCACGCACAGCAGCAGCCCGGACCGGCTCGACGCCGCCGAACGCGCCGTGGTCGAGGCCGCGGTGCGGGCGAACCCGCAGGCCGAAGGCGACCAGCCGCTGCCGCACCTCACCGACCGGGCGGTGCTGGAGGGGGCGCTGGCCGCGGGCATCGACCCGAACGGCCGGGAGGTGCTGGCGGACCTGCCGTTCGAACCGTCCCGCAGCTTCCACGCCACCCGCACCCGCGGTCCCGACGGGGTGGCGCTGCACGTCAAGGGTGCGCCGGAAGTGGTGCTGGAGCGCTGCGCGCGGTGGCGCGGCGCCGAGTTCGACGCGGCGGCGCGCGCCCGGGTCGAGGCGGAGATCGAACGGCTCGCGCTGCTGGGATACCGGATGCTGGCCGTCGCCGAGAAGGCCACCCCGGACGAGACCGGGACCGACCTGGAGGACGCCGAGGTGGCCGGGCTGGAGTTCGTCGGGCTGCTCGGCCTCGCCGACCCGGTCCACCCCACCGCGGCCGAGGCCGTCACCCGGCTGCAGCGGGCCGGGGTCGACGTCATCATGATCACCGGTGATCACCCGAGCACCGCGGAGGCCATCGCCGCCGAACTCGGCATGCTCGGCGGCAAGCGGGTGCTGCACGGCGCGCAGCTCGATGAGCTCGACGACGAGGAGCTGGCCGCCGAGCTGCCGGCCATCTCGGTGTTCGCCCGGGTCAGCCCGGCGCAGAAGGCGCGCATCGTGCGGCTGCTGCGCGCCGACGGCCGCACCGTGGCGATGACCGGCGACGGCGCCAACGACGTGCCCGCGATCAAGCTCGCGCACGTCGGGATCGCGCTGGGCTCGCGCGCGACACCGGCGGCGCGGGAGTCGGCGGACCTCGTGGTGGCCGACGACCGGATCGAGACCATCACCGACGGCATCGTGGAGGGCCGCGGGATGTGGGCCTCGGTGCACGACGCGCTGTCGATGCTGCTCGGCGGGAACCTCGGGGAGATCGGCTACGCGGTGGGCTCGGGGTTCTTCGGCGGCGACGCCGGGCTCAACGCCCGCCAGCTGCTGGTGGTGAACATGCTGACCGACGTGCTGCCCGCGATCGCCATCGCGGTGCGCCCGCCGCCGAACGCCACCCCGGAGCGGCTGCTCGCCGAGGGGCCGGACGCCTCGCTGGGCAAGGCGCTGACCGAGGCCGTATACCTGCGCGCGGCGGCCACGGCCGGTGCGGCCGGCCTCGCCTGGGCGCTGGCCCGCCCGGTGTCCACCCCGGCGCAGGCCCGGACCACCGGTCTGGTGGCGCTGGTGTCCGCGCAGCTCGCCCAGACCCTCGCCGTGCGCGGCCGCACCCCGCTGGTGCTGGCCTCCGGTGCGGTGTCGCTGGCGGTGCTGTTCGGGGTGGTGCAGGTGCCGGGTCTGAGCCAGTTCTTCGGTAGCACTCCGCTACTACCACACCAGTGGTGGATCGCACTCGGGTCGGCGGTCGGAACCACCACAGCCGTGGTGATATGGCAGCGCCCACCTGCGGATTCGACACCCGAAGAGC
This sequence comes from Saccharopolyspora sp. NPDC047091, assembly GCF_040643635.1. Lineage (NCBI taxonomy): Bacteria > Bacillati > Actinomycetota > Actinomycetes > Pseudonocardiales > Pseudonocardiaceae > Saccharopolyspora > Saccharopolyspora sp. NPDC047091. The sequence goes on along the minus strand of NZ_JBEYUS010000111.1, from coordinate 5,350 downwards.
CGCGCGAGCTACCGGCCGCGGCAGCGGAGGAACCGGATGAACCGGTCGCGGAGCCGGACGCGGAGCGTGCTGCCGTCGTCGACGGCGAGGTGCTCCCGGAGCCCCGCAACGGCGCCGATCGCGGTCGGCCCGCAGGCTCGCGGCAGCTCGCCACGACACCCGGGTGACACCCGCGGCCGGTCGCCCGGAGGACTCGGGGCGACCGGCCGCGTCGAGCCCTCGTAGATCCCCCACCTGCGACAACGGCGGATTTTCCGCGCCACTTCACCTGCCCGTCACCCGGAACCCACCCGCTCCTCACCCCGTACCGGGACCGTCGGGGCGTACGAGCAGGAATCCGAGACGGCAGAAAGCGCGCCCACCATGAACTTCCTGGCGACCCTGCTGACCAGCGTGGCCGTGGCCCTCCTCGAGGGGCTCATCGTCCACGCCGCCAAGACCGCCTACCAGCGCATGGCCCGCGGCCGGGTGGCCTGACCGGAGGCCGCTGGTCAGACCTCGACGGGCCGCGCGGTGGGTTCGACCGCGGGAGCGGAGCGCTGGGCGATGAACGCGCCCGCGAGCACCAGCGCTCCCCCGGCCAGCTGCCAGCGGCCGACGTGCTCGCCGAGCAGCAGCCAGGCCAGCACCGTGGCCACCACCGGCTCCAGGAACGCCACCGCACCCGCCACCGGTGGCGACAGCCTGCGCACCGCGACGATGCCGGTCAGGTAGGCGAGCACGGTGCTCACCAGCACCACCCAGCCGATGACGAGCAGCGCCGGGAAGGGCACCCCGGCCAGCTCCACCGGCTTCGCCAGCAGCGCCCAGTCGAGCTCCCACGGCCGCGCGACCAGCGTGACCACGGCGGCGCCGACGAGCAGCCCGTAGGAGGCCAGCGCCCGCGGGTCGACCTCGGCGGAGCTGTCCGAGAGCAGGAAGTACCCGGCCTGGCACCCGGCCGCGGCCAGCGCGAGCAGCAGCCCCGCGGCGTCGAAGCGCAACCCGGCCGCGATCTCCACCACGCACGCGAGCCCGACCAGCGCGAGCGCGGTGCCGATCGCGGCCTGCCTGGTCACCGGGGCGCGGCGCACGAACCGGATCCAGCCGAGCACCAGCACCGGCCCGAGGAACTCGATGAGCAGCGCCACCGCCACCGGGATGGAGGCGATGGCGGCGAAGTAGAAGGTCTGCACCCCGGCGATGGCGAACAGCCCGTAGCCCACCAGCAGCCACGGCGCCCGCCGCAGCACTCCGGCGTGGCGCACCGCGAACGGCAGCATCAGCAGCGCGCCGCCCGCGAGCCGCATCCACGCCACCTGCAGCGGGCTGAACCCGGCGGTGATCAGGGGTTTCGCGAACGGCCCCGAACCGCCGAAGCAGAACGCGGACAGGATCGCTGCGGTCACACCGGCGGACTTGGGGGCGGCGAGCAGGGTGCGCACGGAGATCATCGAAGCACAGGTCCCGGCCCCACCGCGCCCGGTTCCGGCACCGGCCGGGTTCAGGTCTCCTGGTCGCCGGTGCGACCGGGCTCGGGCGCGGTGTCGCGCGCCGCGAGCACCCTGCCGATGAACAGGTCGTAGACCACGGCACCGAGCACGCCGCCGATCAGCGGGCCGACGATCGGGATCCAGAAGTACCAGCTGAAGTACTGGTAGCTGCCGGGCAGCGCGATTCGGTCCCACCCGGCCAGGTAGGTCCACAGCCGCGGCCCGAAGTCGCGCGCCGGGTTGATCGCGTAGCCCGCGTTGGTGCCGAAGCTCAGCCCGATGGCGGTCACCACCATCCCGATCAGGAACGGGCCGAGGTTCGAGGCGGGCGCGGTGTTGCGCAGGTCGATGAGCGCGCAGATCAGCGCGACGAGGATCGCAGTGCCCACCACCTGGTCCAGCAGCGGGCCGAACCAGGAGGAACCGAAGTACTTCGCCGGGAACGTCGCGAAGATGGAGAACGTGTCCAGCGATTCGGGACGTCCGACCCCGGCCTTCAGGTTGTAGGCGTCGATGGCCCACCGGTAGCAGGCGTGCACGACGCCCGCGGCGAGGAACGCGCCGACGACCTGCGCCGCCCAGTAGGGCACGACCTTGCGCCACGGGAAGCCGCGGCGGACGGCGAACGCGAGGGTGACGGCGGGGTTGATGTGCGCGCCGCTGATGCCGCCGGCGACGTAGACGCCGAACACGACGGCGAACCCCCAGCCGAACGCGATGATGAGCCAGTTGCCCGCGCCGAAGGCGTCCGCCTGGCGCCCGGAGCCGGGCAGTCCGGCGAGCGCGACGGCGACCGAGCCGCAGCCGAGCAGGATGAGCACGAAGGTGCCGAGGAATTCCGCGGCGAGCTCGCCGCCGATCCCGTTGCGGGACCGCTCCCGTGTGGCCATGGTTCCCCCTGCGCTGAGGCTCCGGGCGGCCCCGGTCCGCCCGGTGGTGCGCCCCGTCGAGGGTAAGTCCGCGGCCGGCCGGGCGCGCGCCTCCGCGAGCGCCGAGGGGCGCGCCCGGGCGAAACGTGATCTCTCGCACCGTTCCGCTGCGTTCCGGACGGATTCCGCCGGAAAAAACGGGGTTGTGCACGAACCGGAACATCGGAGGGCCGATTCGGGCGGACCCGGCCTTGAGCCGATTTACAGGACAAGCGTACTGTTATGACCATCAGACCGCCGGGGCTGCGCGCACGCTCGGCCGACGTGCGCGAGACTCGCGGTCGTTCCCTGAACTGACTTGCGCCCGTCGCGAGATGGAGTTGAACGTGACTGCACCTGCGAGCAAGGACAGCTTCGGTGCCCGCGGCACGCTGAAGGTCGGTGACGCCTCCTACGAGGTGTTCCGGCTGAACGCGGTCGACGGCGCGGCGCGGCTGCCCTACAGCCTCAAGATCCTGCTGGAGAACCTGCTGCGCACCGAGGACGGTGCGAACATCACCGCCGACCACGTGCGCGCCCTGGCGAGCTGGGATGCCAAGGCCGAGCCGTCGACGGAGATCCAGTTCACCCCCGCGCGGGTCATCATGCAGGACTTCACCGGAGTCCCCTGCGTGGTCGACCTGGCCACCATGCGCGAGGCCGTCGCCGACCTCGGCGGCGACACCTCCAAGGTGAACCCGCTGGCCCCCGCCGAGCTGGTCATCGACCACTCGGTGATCATCGACGTGTTCGGCAAGCCGGACGCCTTCGAACGCAACGTCGAGTTCGAGTACGGCCGCAACAAGGAGCGCTACCAGTTCCTGCGCTGGGGCCAGGGCGCCTTCGACGAGTTCAAGGTCGTCCCCCCGGGCACCGGCATCGTGCACCAGGTCAACATCGAGCACCTGGCCCGCACCGTGATGTCCCGCAACGGGCAGGCCTACCCGGACTCGTGCGTCGGCACCGACTCGCACACCACCATGGTCAACGGCCTGGGCGTGCTGGGCTGGGGCGTCGGCGGCATCGAGGCCGAGGCCGCGATGCTGGGCCAGCCGGTCTCGATGCTCATCCCGCGCGTCGTCGGCTTCAAGCTGACCGGGGAGATCCCCGCCGGTGCCACCGCCACCGACGTGGTCCTCACGATCACCGAGATGCTGCGCAAGCACGGCGTCGTCGGCAAGTTCGTCGAGTTCTACGGTTCCGGCGTCGCCTCGGTGCCGCTGGCCAACCGCGCCACCATCGGCAACATGAGCCCCGAGTTCGGCTCGACCGCCGCGATCTTCCCGATCGACGACGAGACGATCCGCTACCTCAAGCTCACCGGGCGCCCGGCCGACCAGGTCGCGCTGGTGGAGGCCTACGCCAAGGAGCAGGGCCTCTGGCACGACGCGGACCACGAGCCGGAGTACTCGGAGCTGCTGGAGCTCGACCTGTCCACGGTCGTGCCGTCCATCGCCGGGCCGAAGCGCCCGCAGGACCGCATCGAGGTCTCCGACGCCAAGCCGTCGTTCCGCAAGTCGCTCACCGACTACGTCCAGGTGCAGAACACCGACGACGCGGCGCTCGACGAGGCGGGCGAGGAGTCCTTCCCCGCCAGCGACCCGGTGTCGGTGACCCACCACGGCGAGGGCGACAAGCCGCGGCTGGTCTCGGCCGCCGACGGCGCCTCCGGCCGCCCGACGAACCCGATCAAGGTGAACTCGGACGAGCTGGGCGAGTTCGAGCTCGACCACGGTGCCGTGGTGATCGCCTCGATCACCTCCTGCACCAACACCTCGAACCCCTCGGTGATGCTGGGTGCCGCGCTGCTGGCCCGCAACGCCGTGGACCGGGGCCTCACCCGCAAGCCGTGGGTGAAGACCTCGATGGCGCCGGGTTCGCAGGTCGTCACCGACTACTACGAGAAGGCCGGTCTCTGGCCGTACCTGGAGAAGCTGGGCTTCCACCTGGTCGGCTACGGCTGCACCACCTGCATCGGCAACTCCGGCCCGCTGCCGGAGGAGATCTCCGCGGCGGTGCAGCAGAACGACCTGTCGGTCACCTCGGTGCTGTCGGGCAACCGGAACTTCGAGGGCCGGATCAACCCCGACGTCAAGATGAACTACCTGGCCTCGCCGCCGCTGGTCATCGCCTACGCGCTCGCGGGCACCATGGACTTCGACTTCGAGACCGACCCGCTCGGTCACGACACCGAGGGCAAGCCGGTGTTCCTGCGCGACCTGTGGCCCTCGCCGCAGGAGGTCCAGGAGACCATCGACTACGCGATCACCCAGGAGATGTTCACCAAGGACTACGCCGACGTCTTCAAGGGCGACGAGCGCTGGCGCGCGCTGCCCACCCCTGAGGGCGAGACCTTCGACTGGGACGGCGAGTCCACCTACGTGCGCAAGCCCCCGTACTTCGACGGCATGGGCATGGAGCCGAGCCCGGTCACCGACATCTCCGGTGCCCGCGTGCTGGCGCTGCTGGGCGACTCGGTCACCACCGACCACATCTCCCCGGCCGGTGCGATCAAGCCGGACTCCCCCGCGGGCAAGTACCTCAGCGACCACGGCATCGACCGCAAGGACTTCAACTCCTACGGGTCGCGCCGCGGCAACCACGAGGTCATGATCCGCGGCACCTTCGCGAACATCCGGCTGCGGAACCTGCTGCTGGACGACGTGCAGGGCGGCTACACGCGGGACTTCACCCAGGACGGCGCTCCGCAGGCGTTCATCTACGACGCCGCGCAGAACTACGCCGCGCAGGGCACCCCGCTGGTCGTGCTGGGCGGCAAGGAGTACGGCTCCGGTTCGTCCCGCGACTGGGCCGCGAAGGGCACCAGCCTGCTGGGCGTGCGGGCGGTCATCGCCGAGTCCTTCGAGCGCATCCATTGAAGTCCAGGAGGTACAGCTCCAGCTCGTCCGGCGAGTACCGGGCCACCATGCCGCCGAGCATCGAGTACAGGAAGTTCGTCTTGCCGGACCC
>NZ_JBEYUS010000110.1:0-12833 GCF_040643635.1 Saccharopolyspora sp. NPDC047091 | reverse complement strand
GGCGACCGACCCGGTGCCGATGGACATCTCGAAGGGCGAGATGTTCCGCCAGGGCGGCAGCAGCTACCCGAGACTGGTCCGGCTGGAGAACGGCGAGGCGACCGCCACCTCACCGCGCGGCGCACCGCCCGCCGAAGGCGCGGCCCGCTTCGCCGCACCGGTGCGCGACGCCTGCACCCGCCGCCGCGGGGAGGACGCGATCGCCGCGATCCTGTGGGCCGCCTGGCACCCGGTGCTCACCGCCGCCCGCACCGCCCCCGCCACCCAGCCGCGGCTGGTGGCACTGGTGGCGGCGGTGCGCGACCTCGGGCCGCTTCCCGGGCGGAACCGGGTGTGGGGCCTGGAGGTGTTCACCGACCTGCCCTGCTTCGGCGCGCTCCTGCGCGAGACCTGGGACGCCGACCCCGCCGGGCAGGTACCGCTGGCCGCGTTCGCCGCCCGCCTGACCAGCAGCGGCATCGACTTCTCCCTGCACGCGCTGTGGGCGCTGCGCGAGCACCTCGAACACCCCGATCCGCCGCGGGACCTGGGCGCGGTGCTGAGCTGGGCCCGCCACGCCGGTCCGGTGCTGGCCGAGCACGCCCGCACCCACCGGGTGTTCGCCGACCACGACCGCGGACCGGACCGGCTGGGGCCGCTGGCGCTGTCCCGCGGGATCGACGGCCACGGCTTCTCCCCCGCCCGGTGGGCGTTCTGGCGCACCCGCCTCGCCGAACTCGGCACGCCGGACTCGCGCGCCGCCCTGGACCTGCTCCCTCCGTTGTGAGCACGGCGCCCCACCTGCGACGTCGATCACCCGCGCAGCGGGCGGCCCACCACCGCAGGGCACGCGCGGAACGCACCGACCTGCAGTGACACCCCGTCGAGGCCGGGAACCCGCCCGCCGCGGTGTTTCCGGTGCCGGCGGTGGCGGGTAGCGCGTTATCAGCATGTGGAGCAGCGGGTTGCCCCGCACGGCGGTGGCGCGTTCCCCTCGGGGCGAACCCCGGTCCACCGGGTCGCACGCAGGAAAGGCACCTCTCCATGACCGACACGTCCGCGCCACTGCGCACGCTGATCTCCCCCGGCCGCTACGTGCAGGGCCGCGGCGCACTGGACTCGCTGGGCTCCTACGTCGCGCAGCTCGGCGCCACGCCGCTGGTGCTCGCCGACGACGTCGTGCGCGGCCTGACCGAGGACGCCATCACCGCCTCGTTCACCGCGGCCGGGCTGCCGGTGCGGTTCGAGCGGTTCGGCGGCGTGCCCACCGCCGCCGAGAGCAGCCGCGTCGGCGACGTCGTCCGCGACCAGGGCGCCGACGTGATCATCGGGGTCGGGGGCGGGGCGCCCATCGACACCGCCAAGGCCGCAGGCGACGACACCGGGCTGCCCGTGGTCAGCGTCCCCACCGTCGCCTCCACCGACGCGCCCTGCTCGGCGCTGTCGGTCGTCTACACCGGCGACGGCTCCTTCGAGTCCTACCGCTTCTACCACCGCAACCCGGCGCTGGTGCTCGTCGACACCCGGCTGGTCGCCGACGCGCCCGCCCACTTCCTCGTCGCGGGCATCGGGGACGCGCTGGCGACCTGGATCGAAGCCCGCGCCGTGCGCCAGGCCAACGCCACCACCATGGCCGGCGGGGCCGCGACCCGCGCCGGAGCCGCCCTGGCCCAGCTGTCCTGGGACATCCTGCACGAGTCGGCGATCCCCGCGGTGCGCGCCGTGGAGCAGAACCTGGTGACCCCGGCGGTGGAGGAGGTCGTGGAGGCCAACACGCTGCTGTCCGGTCTCGGGTTCGAATCCGGCGGTCTCGCCGCCGCCCACGCCATCCACGACGGGCTCACCGCCGTCCCGCACACCCACGGCCTCGCCCACGGCCAGAAGGTCAACATCGGGTCGATCGCGCAGCTGATCCTGGAAGGCCGCCCCACCAGCGAGATCCACGACTTCGTCGAGTTCACCACCCGCGTCGGCCTGCCCACCACGCTGACCGAGGCCGGGCTCGGCGACGCCGACGACGCCGTGCTGCGCACCGCCGCCGAAGCGGCCTGCCACCCGGACGAGACGATCCACAACCTGCCGTTCCCGGTGACCGCGGACGCCGTCGTCGACGCGCTCAAGGCCGTCGAGGTCACCGGACGCGCCGTGCGCGCCGACGCGGGCCTGCCCGCACCCGTCGCACCCGCGCACTGAACCGCGCCCAGACCGCTCCGGGCGCCGCACCCCGCGGCGCCCGGAGCACCGGTCATCAGCTCGCGTCGGACTCCGACAGCAGCGGCGCGTAGGCGTTGAGCCGCTCCAGCGCGTCGTTCATGTGCGCCTCCAGCCGCGCCAGCAGCAGCGCCTCGTCCCCGGACTCGATCGCATCGACCAGGCCCGCGTGCTCGTCGACGAGGGTCTGCGGATCCGCGGTGTACTTGTCCTGCAACGCCGTCAGGCACATCCGCTTCTCCACCAGCAGCGTCTGCGCCATCCGCTGCAACCGGGGACTGCCCGAGACCCGCACCAGCGTCTCGTGGAACTCCTGATCGGCGTCGGAGAGCTCGATCGCATCACCCAGGCCCGCGGCCGAGACGATGCGGGCCTGCGCCGCGGTCAGCTCCGCGACCGCCTCCACCCGGTGGTGGCGCACGATCCGCTCGCACGCGGCGCGCTCCACCGCCAGTCGCGCCAGGTAGATGTCGGCGACGTCGTCGGCGTCGAGCGTCGTCACGAACAACCCGCGGTGCGGTTCGCTGTGCAGCAGCCCTTCCTGCACCAGCCGCTGCATCGCCTCCCGCAGCGGGCCGCGGCTGACCCCGAGCCGGGACGCCAGTTCCGCCTCGCCCATCTGGCTGCCCGGCGGCAACGACCCGTACATGATCGCCGAGCGCAGCTGGTCGGCCACGATCGCGGCGGTGGACTTGCGCTGCACCGGCTCTAACTCGCCGTGCTGGTTCTGCTCGTCGACTCCGAGCACCGACACCATCTCCTCATCGCCTCCGCTAGTGCGGGCCCGCTCCCCCGAGCTGCCCGTCCGCCGGACCGGCCTGCCGGAACAAGGTGCCCAGGCCCTCGCGGGCGCGGGTGTCCCCGGCCAGTCGCAGCACTTCCCACGCGCTGACCTGGTTGGCGGTCAGCACCGGTTTGCCCACGCGCTGTTCGAGCTCGTCGAGCCACGCCGCGCTGTGCAGCGCCGTGTCCGGCATCAGCAGCGCCTGCGCGGGTGGGTCGTCGTTGGCCGCCGCGAACTCCAGCACCTGCTCCCGGTCCAGCGTGCCGACCTCGGCGGCGGTGACGATGCCGCGGCTGGACAACCGGGTGACCTCGATGCCGTCGTGCGCCAGGAACGACGCGAACCGGTCGGCGACGTCGGCCGGGTAGGTCGCGGCCACCGCCACCCGCCGCAGCCCGAGGCGCGCCGCGGCGTGCACGAACGCGAACGAGGTGCTGGAGGTCGGCAGCCCGGTCACGGCCTGCAACTTCTCCACCTGGTCGCGGGCGCCGTCCCAGCCGAAGACGAAGCTGCCGCTGGTGCACGCCCAGATCACCGCCGAGACCTCGTGGGCCAGCAGCGAGCGCGCACCGGCGGCCAGCACCTCTTCCGAACCGACGTCCAGCAGCGCGTCGACCCGGTGGGCGTCCTCGCGCATCTCGGTGTGCACCAGCGGCAGCGCGACGTCGTCGCCGAGCAGCCGTTCCAGGACCGGGTAGTCGTCCTCGGCGCTGTATCCGGGGTAGAGAATTCCCGCGGTGATCGACACCGGCAGCTCCCTCCTTGCTCGTCCCGCGATCCCGAGGGGACCACGGGCGAACGACACCGGACCGGCGGTCAATTGTCGACAATGTTACCGCACGGTTCGGGGTCGCCCGACATGGCAGAAACGCTTTCGTAATTCGATCGACACGCCGCGCACCGGCGCCGATCAGGCCGCGGACGCCGCGCCCGCCCGCACCAGCCGCTGCTGCGGCGCCACCGCGGGCAGCCCCATCGCCCGCAGCGCCGCCCACATCGTCACCTGGTTCGCCGTGAGCACCGGCTTGCCCAGCTCCTGCTCCAGCGGCCCGATGATGTCGTAGGTCGGCAGGTTCGTGCAGCTGATGAACATCGCCTCCGCATCCGGGCGGTCCGCCGAACGCACGATGTCCACCACCTGCCGGTACCCGACCTGCCAGATCCTGCCCAGCAGGCCCAGCCCCACGCTGGTGACCACCTCGACCCCGTGCTCGCCGAGGAACCCCACCAGCCGCTCGGTCACGTTCTCCACGTACGGCGTCGCGATCGCCACCCGCCGCACCCCGAGCACCTCCAGCGCCTGCACCAGCGCACCCGAGGTCGTCACCGCCGCCGGCGCACCCGCATCCCGCATCACCGAGGTCAGGTTCCGCTCCCCGGCCGCGCCGTCGACGAAACTGCCCGACGCGCACGCGTAGGCCACCACCTCCGGTTCCGGGGTCAGCAGGTCGCGCGTCGCCGCGTGCACCGCCGCCTCGTCGGAGATCAGCGACGCCATCTCCACCGTCATCGGCACCGGCACGAACGCCGTCCGCGTCACGTACAGCGACACCTCCGGCGGCGTCCACCGCCACAACTCGCGATCCATCGCCAGGTCGAACGGGGCCACCACGCCCACCCCGCGCTGCGGCACCGGACCCGGCAGCCCGCCCAGCAGGTCCTCCGGCGGCATCGGTCCGGCCCCCGTCAACCCGAGTGGCGTTCGTAGCGCAGCCGCTCCCCGACGCTGCCCGCGCGCCACACGTCGTTGCAGGCCGCCGCGAACTCCGCCAGCCCCTCCACGATCGAGCCGTAGACGTTGCCCGGCACCCAGCCCACGTCCCCGTTGAGCAGCAGGTTGTTGCGCCCGTAGAAGATCGCCAGGTCGATCACCCCGGGCAGCTCCTGCAGGTCCTTCTCCTCCTTGAACCCGCGGTCGAGCATCCCGCTGTCGAAGGAGAAGTACACGAGGTCACCGGGGATCGGCGTCACGGTCGGGTTCTCCTGGCCGGGTTCCCGCGCGGCGAACCGCTCGACCATCGTGTAGATCTCGTTGCGCGCGTACTTCGCGTGGTGCACCGGCCCCGCCTGCGGCAACGCCTGCCACACGGCCTCGCAGGTGCGGGGGGCGTCGGCGTCCAGCAACTCCGCCACGCAGGACACGCCGCGCTTCTCCAGCGTGATCGACAGGTACCTGGGCATCGTGAATTCCGTTCCATGGGGGGACAGCAGATGCGAATCGGTCTCCGCGGTCTCGGCTCGCGGCCACCACCGGCCACGCCGTGCCCTGCCCAGGGCCGAAGACCTCCCCCGCGGGCCGCGCGCACCGACCGGTGGCGGCCCCGCAGCGAGGTACCTGCGGATTGTTGACAATCCTACGAGCGCTTCCTAGCGTGTCAATCCCCGGACGGCGATCGACTTCAGGTCATGATCGACACCCAGGCCAGGCGCGATCTCCGGGCACCGCGACGACGCGCGCACCCACCCCGACCACCGCGAAGGCAGGTCATGACCCAGCACACCCCCACCGTCGTCGTCCTCCACGGTGGCAACCCGCCACCGGCCATGGACCGCATCGCCGCGGCCGCCGAACTCCGCCCCGCCACCGAGGACGAACTCGCCACCGCACTGCCCGGCGCCGACGTGCTGTTCGTGTGGGACTTCCGCTCCGACGCCGTCGCCGACACCTGGGCGCACGCCGACTCGCTGCGCTGGGTCCACGCCGCCAGCGCCGGAGTCGACCGGCTGCTGTTCCCCGAACTGCTCGACTCCCCGGTCGCCCTCACCAACTCCCGCGGCATCTTCGACGCACCCATGGCCGAATACGTCCTGGCCACCGTGCTCACCTTCGCCAAGGACCTGCACACCAGCGTGCGCCTGCAAGACCGCCGCGAATGGCGCCACCGCGAAACCGAACGCATCACCGGCAAGACCGCCCTCGTCGTCGGCACCGGACCCATCGGCCGCGCCATCGCGGGCAACCTCACCGCCGCCGGACTCCACGTGCACGGCGCCGGCCGCATCGCCCGCACCGGCGACCCCGACTTCGGCACCGTGCACGCCTCCGACCGGCTCCACGACGTCCTCGGCGACTACGACTACGTCGTGCTCGCCGCACCGCTGACCGACAAGACCCACGGGCTCATCGACGCCGACGCCCTCACCCGGTTCCGGCCCACCGCACGCCTGATCAACGTCGGCCGCGGCGAACTCGTCGTCCAACCCGACCTCGTCGAAGCACTCGAAGCGGGCACCATCGCAGGCGCCGCCCTCGACGTCTTCGACACCGAACCCCTGCCCACCACCTCACCCCTGTGGGAGATGCCCAACGTGCTCATCTCCCCGCACATGTCCGGCGACACCATCGGCTGGACCACGGAACTGGTGGAACTGTTCCTGGACAACCTGCGCAACTACGCCCACGGCGGAGAACTGCGCAACGTAGTGGACAAGCAGCGCGGCTACGTCAGCGGAACGGAGCGAACCCGATGACCCAGACCCCCGCGGCCACCACCCCGGCCGACCTCACCGCCACCGACATGCTCGAACGCTTCGCCACCGGAGAGCTCTCCCCGGTCGAGGCCACCGAAGCCACCCTCACCCGCATCGCCGACGCCGACCCCGCCGTCAACGCCTACTGCCTCGTCGACGCCGACCGCGCCCTCGACCAGGCCCGCGCCGCCGAAACCCGCTGGGCCCGCGGCGAACCCCGCGGCCGCCTCGACGGCGTGCCCACCTCCATCAAGGACATCTTCCTCACCCGCGACTGGCCCACCCTCCGCGGCTCCCGCACCATCGACCCCCACCAGCCCTGGACCGCCGACGCCCCCGCCGTCGCCCGGCTGCGCGAACACGGCGCCGTGTTCGTCGGCAAGACCACCACCCCCGAACTCGCCTGGAAGGGCGTCACCGACAACACCCTCACCGGCATCACCCGCAACCCCTGGAACCCCGAGCGCACCCCCGGCGGCTCCAGCGGCGGAGCAGGCGCCGCCGTCGCCCTCGGCATGGCACCCCTGGCCATCGGCACCGACGGCGGCGGCTCCGTGCGCATCCCCGCCGCCTTCTGCGGCATCTGCACCATCAAACCCACCTACGGGCGCATCCCGCACTACCCAGCCAGCCCCTACGGCACCATGGCCCACGCCGGACCGATGACCACCACCGTCACCGAGACCGCGCTCATGCTCGACGTGCTCAGCGGACCCGACAGCCGCGACTGGTCCGCCCTCGAACCACCCGCGCACTCCTTCCTCGACGGCCTCGACGACGGCGTCGCCGGACTCCGCATCGCCCTGAGCACCGACCTCGGCTTCGCCACCGTCGACCCGGAGATCGCCGACGCCGTCACCCGCGCCGCCCGCACCTTCGCCGAACTCGGCGCCACCGTCGAGCACGCCGACCCCGGCTTCACCGACCCCGTCGAGGACTTCCACGTGCTGTGGTTCTCCGGCGCCGCCAAATCCGTCGAACACCTCACCGACGACCAGCGCGCCCTGCTCGACCCCGGACTCGCCGAGATCGTCCGCCAAGGCCTCACCTACGACGCCCAGGACTACCTCGAGGCCACCAACACCCGCATGCTCCTCGGCCAGCGCATGGGTGCCTTCCACGAGACCTACGACCTGCTGCTGACCCCCACCGTCGGCATCGCCCCGTTCGAAGCCGGACTCGAAGCACCCGCCGACGCCACCAGCCCCCGCTGGACCGGGTGGACCCCGTTCACCTACCCGTTCAACATGACCCAGCAGCCCGCCGCCAGCATCCCCTGCGGATTCACCGGCGACGGCCTGCCCATCGGCCTGCAGATCATCGGCCCCCGCCACTCCGACGCCCGCGTCCTGCGCGCCTGCCGCGCCTACGAACAGGCCCACCCCTGGCAGCGCCCCGGCAGGTGACGCACCGCCGAACACCACGCACGCAGTGCACGCGGCCCCGCCCGGAACCTCCCGGGCGGGGCCGCGTCGCTCACGTCAGCAGCAACATCCCCGTCGCCGCCGTGCCCACCACCAGCACCGTCGAACACGCACCCAGCAGCAGCGCCCGCGGCCCCGCCCGCCGCAACCCGCCCACCCGCACCGCCGTGCCCAACGCGAACAACGCCGCCGCCAGCAGCACCGACGACACCTGCGCCGCCACCCCCAACACCGGCGCGGGCACCCAGCCCGTCGCCCGCACCCCCATCGCCACCAGGAAACCCACCACGAACAACGGCAGCAACGGCACCCCCGAACCCCCCGCACCACGTCGCCGCACCCATCCGACCACCGCCACCACCGGGGCCAGCAGCGCCACCCGGCTCAACTTCACCACCACCGCCACCGACACCGCCGCCGCACCCGCCGGGGACGCCGCCGCCACCACCTGCGCGACCTCGTGCACCCCGCCACCCGCGACCCGACCCACGTCCGCGGCATCCCACCCGCACGCCGAACCCACCAGCGGCACCAGCACCACCAGCAGCGTCCCGAACACCGTCACCATCGCCACCCCGGCCGCCACGTCCTCGTCCTCGCGCTCCACCACCCCCTCCACCGCCGCGATCGCCGACGCACCGCAGATCGACGACCCCACCGCCACCAGCACCGACAACCCCGGTGGCAACCCCAGCGCCCGGCCGATCAGCACCGTGCCCACCACCCCCACCACGACCACGGCCACCACCACGCCCAGCGTCGCCGCCCCCAGCCCCAGCACCTGGCCCACCGCCAGCTGCAACCCCAGCAGCACCACCCCCGCCCGCAACGGCGACCGCGCCACCCACGCCAACCCCGGACCCGCCGCACCCGTCCCGCCCGGCAGATTCCCCACCAGCACCCCCAACGCCACCGCCGCGGTCACCACACCCACCCCCGGCACCCACGCCGACACCAGCTGCGCGACCAGCACGCCCACCGCGGCCACCACCACACCCGGCAGCCGCTCCACCCACACCGCACGCAACTCCACCGACGTCCGCATGACCCGAGCCTCACCCGCCACGGCCCCCGCCGGTAGCCGTCAACCGCACAGGTCCCCATAACCGAACTGCATCACCGCAACCCCGAAACCCGCTCCAGCGCTACAGTTGCTGCATGGCAGACCCCGACCCGCTGTCCCTGCGACTGCTCGTGCTCATCGGCGAACTCGGCAGCATCGGCGCCGCCGCCGCACAACTGCGGATCAGCCAGCCCTCCGCCAGCAAACGCCTCAACAGCCTCGAACGCCGCCTCGGCCTGCACCTCGTCGAACGCACCCGCCGCGGCGCCGAACTCACCCCCGCGGGCAACACCGTCCTCGACTGGTCCCGCGACATCCTCACCGACCTCGACGCCCTGCACACCGGCGTGCACGCCCTGCGCGCCCGCCACGAACAACGCCTCCGCGTCGCCGCCAGCATGACCATCGCCGACTACCTCGCACCCCGCTGGCTCACCTCGCTGCGCACCGCCTTCACCGGACTCCGCCTCGAACTCGACGTCGCCAACTCCACCGCCGTCACCGACGCCGTCCGCCACGACCGCGCCGACCTCGGCTTCCTCGAATCACCCGACGTCCCCGACGGCGTCTCCGTGCGCTACCTCGCCCGCGACCGCATGACCGTCGTCGTCCCACCCGACCACCACTGGGCCCGCCGCCGCGAACCCCTCGACCCCGCCGAACTCGCCGCCACCCCGCTCATCGTCCGCGAACACGGCTCCGGCACCCGCGAAACCCTCGACCACGCGCTCGCCACCGCAGGCGCCACCCCCGCCGAACCGCTCCTCGAGCTGCACTCCACCACCTCGGTGCGCAACAGCGTCGTCGCCGGCGCCGGACCCGCCGTGCTCAGCACCCTCGCCGTGGCCACCGACCTCGCCGCCGGGCACGTCGTCGAAGTCCCCGTCACCGGACTCGACCTGCACCGGCCCCTGCACGCCGTCTGGCGCGCCGGACACCGCCTCACCGGCCCCGCCGCCGCCCTGCTCTCCGTCGCCCTCCGCGACGCCGCCGACAACGGCACCGGACCCCGCTGACACGATCACCCCATCGAGCACTGGCGAACGCGTGTTCGAACTCCGCATCATGAAGTCATGACCGCCACCCGATCACCCCAGCTCGGACATCACGTGCTTGATCCGGCTGTACTCCTCCAACCCGAACCGCCCGAAATCCCGCGCCGACGCCGAATGCTTGAACCCGCTGTGCGGCATCTCCGCCACCAACGGCCGATGCACGTTCACCCACACCGTCCCGGCCTGCAACGCACGCGACATCCGCAGCGCCCGCGCATGATCACGCGTCCACACGCTCGCCACCAACCCGTAGCGCACCCCGTTCGCCAACCCCACCGCCTCCTCCTCCGAGGAGAACCGCTGCACCGCCACCACCGGACCCAGCACCTCGTGCTGCACCAACTCGTCCGACTGCTCCACATCCGCCACCACCGTCGCCTCGAAGAAGAACCCCCGCCCACCACGACGACGACCACCCGCCACCACCCGCGCATGCGCCGGCAACCGCTCCACGTACCCCGCCACCAACTCCAACTGCCCCGCGCTGTTCAACGGACCGAACGCCGCATCCGGATCCTGCGGCGGCCCCGGCCGCCACACCTCCGCCTGCGCCGCCAACTCCCCCACCAACTCCGCGTACACCTCATCCGCCACCAGCACCCGGCTCGCCGCCGTGCAGCTCTGCCCCGCATCCCCGAACGCCGCCGCCGCGATCCCCCGCGCCGCCGCCGGCACATCCGCATCCCCGAACACCACCGCAGGAGCCTTCCCGCCCAACTGCAAGTGCGCCCGCTTCAGATCCGCCGCCGCAGCACCCGCCACCTCCATCCCCGACCGCACCGTCCCCGTGATCGAGAACATCCCCGGCACCTCGTGCGCCACCATCGCCCGACCACTGTCCCGATCACCGCAGATCACGTTCAACACCCCCGGCGGCAACACCCCCACCGCCGACTCCGCCAACAACACCGCGCTCACCGGAGTCGTT
The DNA here is from genome assembly GCF_040643635.1 of Saccharopolyspora sp. NPDC047091. Classification (NCBI taxonomy): domain Bacteria; kingdom Bacillati; phylum Actinomycetota; class Actinomycetes; order Pseudonocardiales; family Pseudonocardiaceae; genus Saccharopolyspora; species Saccharopolyspora sp. NPDC047091. The sequence goes on along the minus strand of NZ_JBEYUS010000110.1, from coordinate 1,918 downwards.
TCCGCAGGCTTGAACACCACCGCATTCCCCGCCGCCAACGCAGGCGCCACCCGCGCCACCGCCAACAACAACGGATGCGTCCACGACGCCACCTGCGCACACACCCCGATCGGCTCCCGCCGCGCGAACGACGTGCACCCCGGCACGTACTCACCCGCAGCACCCGCCTCCTGCAACCGCGCCGCACCCGCGTAGAACCGCAGCAGATCCACCGCCCGCGGCAACTCCCCCGACCGCACCACCTCCCACGGCTTGCCCGTGTTCCGGCACTCCGCCAGCACGAACCGCTCCGCGGACCGCTCCACCTCCTCCGCCCACCGCAACAACGCCCGCTGCCGCTCCCCCGGAGTCGTCACCGACCACTCCTCGAACGCCGCCGCCGCGACCCCCATCACCTCATCCACATCGGTCCACCGCGTCAGCGGAGCCGACCCGTACTCCTCCCCCGAAGCCGGATCCACCAACGGCAACGACTCCCGCGCCACCGTCCCCGAACGCACCCCGCCCACGACGTTCCGCAGCTCCAGCGCAGTGGACACCCGGACCTCCTCCGACCGACGGCACCGATCACGCGACCCTAACCGCGCACCGGCCCCGCGCTCAGCCGCGCCGCGCCCTCACCGCGACACCTCCACCGGACGCGTCCGGCACACCCACTGACCCGCGGTCCCCACCGCCAGCAGCACCACCACCGGCACGAACGCCCACCGGTACGCCACCACCGCGGGCAGCGCCGACACCGCCTCCAGCACCAGCCCGACCACCAGCTGGATCACGACGCCCGCCAGGAAACCGCCCATGTTCACCACACCCGAAGCGGCACCCGAACGGTGGACCGCATTCGCCTCCCGCGCACCGTCGAACGCCAGCATCGCCGCACCACCGCCGAAGCCCAGCACCGCCAGCACCACCACCAGCACCGGAACCGACATCGCCCCCGGCCACGCCACGACCAGCAGCCAGGTCAGCACCACCAGCACCGACATCCCCAACGTGTAGCGCTCCCGCCGCCGCGGCCGACCCGCGATCCACTGGCTCGCCACCAGCGAACCCACGATGAACCCGATCGCCGCCACCAGCAGCAGCTCACCCGCCGCGGCCGACGCCACGCCCTGCGCACCGGTCAACCACGGCGCACCCCACAGCGTGGTGATCGCCAAGAACTGCGAGAGCAGCACGAAGTGCACCCAGAACGACTGCTTCGTGCCGCGCTGCGCCACCACCAGGCGCAACGTGCGGGAGATCCGCTCCCCGACCTCCGAGGGAACCTCCGGGCCCAGCCCGGCCGGCCGGTTCCGGATCACCGCACCGGCCACCACCGCCAGCACCGCGGTCAGGCCCGCCGCGCCCAGGAACGTCGGCACCCAGCCCAGGCCGTGCAGCGCCGCCGTCAACGGCACCGTCGAGAGCACCTGCCCGAGCCCACCGACCAGACCGGTCAACGCCGCCACCCGCCCGTACCGGTCGGCCGGGAACCACTGCGCGGCCAGCCGCAGCACGTTGGTGAACATGAACGCGTCACCGATGCCGATGAACACCCGACCGGTGACCCCGCCCAGCACCGAACCGCTCACCGCGAACACCGCGGACCCGATCGCCAGCGCCAGCACTCCACCGGTGATCACCCGGCGCGGCCCCAACCGGTCCGCCAACAGCCCCGACGGCACCTGCAGCACCAGGTACACACCCAGCTGCAACGCCGAGAACAGCGCCAGCACCCCCGGGCCCGCGGAGAACCGCACCAGCGCGTCCGGCGCCGCGACCCCCAGGCTCGCCCGGTGGAACAGCGCCACGAAGTAGCACGCCGCGCCCACGCCCCACACCAGCCACGCGCCGCGCTGGGGCGCGATCGCCCTCGCCACCTGCTGCTCCCCGGCAACACCGACAGACACCGGAACACCCACCTCTCGGCTCGAAC
>NZ_JBEYUS010000109.1:0-12941 GCF_040643635.1 Saccharopolyspora sp. NPDC047091 | reverse complement strand
AAACTCGCCGTCCGCTACGAAGCCACCGTGCACATCGCCACCATCAACATCTGGCTCCGCGACCTCACCAAAACCAATTCCTAAACAGCTCCTAGTCGCTCGACCGGCCCAGCCGCAGCGCCAGCACCAGGCCCAGCGCGACGAGCACCACGGCTCCCGCGATCCACGGCCAGATCGGCATCCCGCCGCTCGACTCGGACTCGCCGCGGCCGGTGTCCGGCGGCGGTGCCGGCGTGCCGGTGCCCGCCTCGGTCAGGGTGAAGCCGCGCTTGCCGCTGACCGGGTGGCCGTCGTTGGACAGCACCCGGTAGCCCACGGTGTAGTCGCCCGCGGGCCCGAGCGGGCGCACCGGTGCGACGACTTCGGTGCCCTCGACCCGCACCTCCCCGTCGGTCCAGAACGTGCCGTCCGGACCGACGACGGTGATCGTGTTGTAGCCCTCGCCCGCGCGCACCGGCTGGTCGAAGGTGAGCCGCACTTCGGCGGGACCGGTGCTCAGCTGCGCGCCCTCCGCGGGGTCGCTGCCGACGAGGGTGTTGTGCGCGAACGCGGGACCCGCGGCGCCGAGCAGCGTCGCGAGGGTCAGCGCGGTGATCGCGAGCAGCCGCTTCACGCCTTGCCCCCGTTCTTGCGGCGGGCGGTCAGCAGCGCGCCCGCGCCGATCCCGATCCCGAGCGCGCCGACGACGAGCCCGGCACCGCCGAGCATCCGCGCGGTGTCGTCCGTCCCGCCCGACTCGCCCGACTGGGCGGACTCGGCGGCGTCGGAAGCGTCGCCGTGGTCGCCGTGGCCGTCCGCCGCGCCGCTCGGCGCCGAGCCGTGGCCGTGCCCCTCGCCGTCCCCTTCGACCAGGGCCAGCGCGGGCGCCGGGTGCTCCGGTTCGGAACCGTCCGGGGCCGGGGGCTGGTCCCAGCGCACGACCTCACCGCTGTCGTAGGTCTGCTCGGTGGGCAGCAGCAGCCGGTCGGTGTCGGTGGGGAGGGTGCCGAGGGTGGCTTCGAACTCCTGGAACTGGTCGGGCGCGATGGTGGTGCCGGGCCGGGCGGTCCAGGTGATGCCGGCGACGGCTTCGGTGACCTGGGCGCCCGCCACGTCGACGGGCCGGTCCAGCCGCACCTTCTGCACCTCGGCGGCCCAGCCGGGCAGCGGCCTGGTGCGCACCGAGCTCAGCGGGTGGTCGAGGGGGAGCGCGACGTGCACCCGCACGGTGCTCGCGTCGGGCCGCTCGTTCGGGACGCGGAAGGCGACCTTGGCGTGGCCGCCCTGCTCCGCCTGCTCGGGCTGCGCGGTGACGTGCGCGGCGGCGGTGCCGGCCCCGGCGAGCGCGGTGAATGCGATTGCGGTGCTGACGCCGGTGGCCCGGAACAGAGATCGAGTTGTGGGCATGAAGATCTGGACTCCTGATCTGTGCGGTTTCGCACACCAATTCAAGAATTGCGAATCGATCGGGGATACGAATGGGCAACGATCCGGGTGCCGTTCGGTGTCACTCCGGGTCCGCCGTTCGGCGGTTCCGGCGGTCCGCGCAGAGCGTGGATCCGCTGCCGGATCAGTTGTTCGATCAGGAGGAGCGGCTCCGCCGGGAGGCAGGCCGCGAATTTCGTCGTCACGGGGGGTAACGGTGACGACATCTTGCGCGGAAGCGTCAATCGTAAGGTTGAAACGATTACATAGAGTGCATCGTCGGCTCGGTGCAGCAGGACGGCTACCAGCAGCCCGGCGAGCCCATGACCCAGGGTCATCGAAACGGGGTCCAGCGGCAGCCCCGTGCTCGGAACCGACCCCGCGTGCGAGCTCGCTAGCTGCAGGAACAAGTGAAGTGACACCTGTCCGACACAGATTGCCCCTACAATGCTCCACAACCCTCGCCTGCGGTCGGCGAGCGCGACCCCGGCTCCGGACAACAAGGCGGTGATCAACATGGTGGTTCCGAGATCGGGTGTGGAACCACCTGCTGCGCCATGTGCGGCTACGGATAGTGACGCCGAGGTGGCAGTCAGCGCCAGCCCGCGCAGCGCACGAGCAGCGCCACGCGCAGGGATGGAACAGGTCGCCACGGATGTCCAGCCTAGATGTCGGTTCGGCCACGCTGAGCGCAAGTGAGCTTGCCTTGATCCGCCGAATGGGTCACGGTTTATGGGTTGCAGACGGTCGGAAATTGTCCCTGTAGGAGCAGGCAGTGACAGGTGAATACACGTTCCGGCCGTCGTGACATGAGGTACGGAGAGGAGGGGGCGTCGCGACTTTCGGGCGCCGGAACCTGTGTCGACTGAAGCAGATCTACGAGAGGGTGGCTCGTCGAGCCACTCAGCGGAACCACCGGGTCACCCCGAGTTCATCGGCAAGCCGCGGACGGACTGGACCGTCTTCGGCGTCACGGCCGCCATCATGTTCATCCTGGTGGCGTGGGGCTCCGTGGGCACGGAATCGCTCAGCGGCTTCGCCGAGGCCGCACTGGAATGGCTGGTCACCAACACGGGCTGGGGCTTCGTCCTGGCCGCGACCGGCTTCGTGATCTTCGCCCTGTTCCTGGCGTTCAGCCGGTACGGGCGCATCCCGCTCGGCGCTGACGGCGAGAAGCCGGAGTTCAGGACGATCTCCTGGATCGCCATGATGTTCAGCGCCGGCATGGGCATCGGGCTGATGTTCTACGGCGTCAGCGAGCCGCTGACGCACTTCATGACCCCGCCCCCCGGCACCGTGGAAGGCGGTACCGACGCGGCGGTGGGCACCGCGATGGCGACCTCGCTGTTCCACTGGACCTTGCACCCGTGGGCGATCTACGCGGTGGTCGGGCTGGCGATCGCCTACAGCAGCTTCCGCCGCGGTCGCAAGCAGCTGATCAGCGCGGTGTTCATGCCGCTGATCGGCAAGCGCAACGCCGAGGGCCCGATCGGCAAGCTGATCGACATCCTGGCGCTGTTCGCCACGCTGTTCGGCTCGGCCGCCTCGCTGGGCCTGGGCACGCTGCAGATCCAGTCGGGCATGCAGGCCGCGGGCTGGATCGGCCAGACCAGCACCGTGCTGCTGGTGCTGATCATCGTCGTGCTGACGATCTGCTTCATCGCCTCCGCGGTGTCCGGCGTCTCCAAGGGCATCCAGTGGCTGTCGAACATCAACATGGTGCTCGCGGCGGTGCTGGCGATCTTCGTGTTCGTGGCCGGCCCGACCGTGCTGATCCTGAACCTGCTGCCGACCTCGCTGGGCGCGTACATCAGCGACTTCGGCGAGATGGCCTCCCGCGCGGGTGCCACCGGCGGCGACGAGATGCACTCGTGGCTGTCCAGCTGGACGGTCTTCTACTGGGCGTGGTGGATCTCCTGGACGCCCTTCGTCGGCATGTTCATCGCCCGGATCAGCCGCGGCCGCACCATCCGCCAGTTCATCGGCGGCGTGCTGCTGGTGCCCAGCGTGGTGAGCCTCGTCTGGTTCGCGATCTTCGGCGGTGCCGCGATCGACACCGGCAAGGCAGACCCGTCCATCGTCAACGGCGGCGCGGAAGCGCAGACGTTCACGGTGCTGGAGCACCTGCCGCTGGCGCTGATCACCTCGGTGCTGGTGATGATCCTGGTCGCGATCTTCTTCGTGTCCGGTGCGGACGCCGCCTCGGTGGTCATGGGCACCCTCTCGCAGCGCGGCTCCATCGAGCCGAGCCGCTGGGTGGTCATCTTCTGGGGTGCCGCGACCGGTGCGGTCGCCGCGATCATGCTGGTGATCGGCGGTGGTGAGGACGACGCGCTCTCGGGCATCCAGAACCTGACGTTCATGGGTGCGCTGCCGTTCGCGATCGTCATGGTGCTGCTGTGCGTGGCGCTCACCAAGGACCTGCGCAGCGATGAGATGACGCTGCGGGACGAGAAGGGCGCCGAGGTCCTCGAGCAGGCCGTCATCGCCGGTACCGAGGAGCACGACGGCGAGTTCCAGCTCGTCACCACTCCCGCGGAGAACGACGACGAGGACGACAGCGCCGCGAAACCGGGGGCGTCCACTTCGTGAGTTTCCTGGAATACGTCGCCTCCAGGTGGCAGCAACTGCTGGTGGACTCCTACCAGCACGCCAGCATGGTGCTGCAGTGCATCGTGCTGGCGACCATCGTCGGCGTCCTGGTCGGGGTTGCGGTGTACCGCAGCCCCGCCGGGGCCGCGGTGGCCACCGCCCTGTCCAGCGCAGTGCTGACCGTTCCCTCGTTCGCCCTGTTCGGCCTGCTCATCCCCGTGCTGGGGCTGGGCGTCGCGCCGTCGGTGGTGACGCTGGTGCTGTACGCGCTGCTGCCGATCATCCGCAACACCATCGTCGGGCTGTCTACAGTCGACCAGCCGATCCTGGACGCCGCCCGCGGCATCGGCATGAACCGGTTCCGGGTGCTGACCAGGATCGAACTGGCGCTCGCGTGGCCCGGGATCCTCGCGGGCATGCGGGTGAGCACCCAGATGCTGATGGGCATCGCCGCCATCGCCGCCTACGCCAAGGGACCCGGGCTCGGCAACCTGATCTTCAGCGGCCTGTCCGGCCTCGGCAGCGCGAACGCGCTGAACATGGCGCTCGCGGGCACGCTCGGCGTGATCGTGCTGGCGCTGCTGCTGGACGCGGTGTTCGTGCTGCTCGGACGCCTGACGACTTCGAGAGGTATTCGTGGCTGAGAACAACAAGCCCGACACCGACGGCCGCGCCGGCGGCCACGGCGTCGAAATCCGCCTGGAGGAGGTCTCCAAGCGGTACCCGGGCCAGAAGCTGGCCGCGGTCGAAGCGGTCACCATGACGATCCCCGCCGGTGAGACCGTCGTGTTCGTGGGCCCTTCGGGCAGCGGCAAGACCACCACCATGCGCATGATCAACCGGCTGATCGAGCCCACCTCGGGCCGGATCACCATCGGCGGCCAGGACGTGCTCGGCCTGGACCCGGACAAGCTGCGCCGCGAGATCGGCTACTCGATCCAGCAGGCCGGGCTGTTTCCCCACATGACGGTGGGCGAGAACGTGGGCATGGTGCCCAGCCTGGTCGGCTGGACCAAGCAGCGGATCGTGGAGCGGGTCGACGAGATGCTCGACCTGGTCGGCCTGGACCCCGCCGAGTACCGCGGCCGCTACCCGCGGCAGCTCTCCGGTGGGCAGCAGCAGCGCGTGGGCGTGGCCCGGGCGCTGGCGGCCGACCCGCCGGTGCTGCTGATGGACGAGCCGTTCGGCGCGGTGGACCCGATCACCCGCGGCGTGCTGCAGGACGAGCTGATGCGGCTGCAGGCCGACCTGGGCAAGACGATCGTGTTCGTCACGCACGACTTCGACGAGGCCGTCAAGCTCGGCGACCGCATCGCGGTGCTCGGTGATCGGTCGAAGATCCTGCAGTACGACACGCCCGAGGCGATCCTGGCCAACCCGGCCGACGACACCGTCGCCGGTTTCGTCGGCGCGGGTGCCGCGCTCAAGCAGCTCACGCTGCGCCGGGTGCGGGAGATCGAGCTCGGCCAGGTGCCGACCGCCGGGGTCGACGAGCAGCCCAGCGTGCTGCAGGAACGCCTCGGCACCCGGCGCGGCGCCATCGGCCTCGTGCTGGACCGCCGCAAGCGGCCGCTGCGCTGGGCCACCGCCCGCGAAGCCGGTTCCGTCTCCGCGCTGGAGCGGGCCGGCCGCGCCGTGGAGGACAGCGTCTCGCCCGCTTCCACGCTGCAGGACGCGCTGGAGGCCATCCTCACCGACGACGACGGCGTCGCCGTGGTCACCGGGTCGCGCGGGGAGTACATCGGCGTCGTCGACATCGACACCGTGATGACGACGATCAAGGACCTCCGCGAGGAGCACGCCGACGACCACGCGGACGCGCCTGCGGACGCCCCCGCGGATGCGCCCGCCGACACCGGGGACCGGTCATGAGCGGCTCCTACGCCGCCGACTCCGGGAACCGCACCGCGGAACGGCTGCGCCTGTTCGCGCAGCCGCTCGCGGCGCTGCTGCTGGTCGTGATCGTCGTCGGCGTGGCGTTCACCCACCGGGACAACGTCGTCACCAGCCGGAACATCACCCCGTCCACGCTGCTCACGCTCACCTGGCAGCACGTGCTGATGAGCGTCGCGGTCGCCCTGATCGTGGTGCTGGTCGCGGTGCCGCTGGGCATGCTGCTCAGCCGCTCGTGGGCGCGGCGGGTGAGCCCGCTGGTCATCGGGCTGGCGAACATGGGCCAGGCCGCGCCGTCGGTCGGTCTGCTGGTGCTGTTCTTCCTGCTCACCAACGGCACCACCGGGTTCTGGATCGCGACGCTGCCGATCGCGGTGTACGCCCTGCTGCCGGTGCTGCGCAACACCCTCGTCGGCCTCCAGCAGGTCGACCCGTCGTTGATCGACGCGGGGCGCGGCATCGGCATGTCCGGGTTCTCGGTGCTCGTCCGCATCGAACTGCCGCTGGCCGTGCCGTTCATCCTGGCCGGGTTGCGGACCGCGCTGGTGCTGGCGGTCGGGACCGCCACGCTGGCCTGGTTCGTCGGCGCGGGCGGGCTCGGTGAGCTGATCGACACCGGGTACAAGCTGAGCAACTGGACGGTGCTGTCCGTCGGCGCGGTGCTGGCGATGGCGCTGGCCCTGATCGTCGACTGGCTGGGCGGGCTCGCCGAGCGGTACCTGTCGCCGAGGGGGCTTCGATGATGCGTGGAACTCCGATGTCCCGCCGGGGAGCGTTGAAGCTGTTCTCGGCCGCCGCGGCGGGCGCGGCGCTCACCGGCTGCGGGCTCAGCTCGGGCTCGTCGGTGCCGCTGAGCGTGCGGCCCGGCTCCATCAAGCCGGTCCCGGAGCTGGAGGGCGTGCCGCTCACCGTCGGCTCCAAGGACTTCACCGAGCAGATCGTGCTGGCCTACATCGCCGAATTCGCGCTGGTGGCCGCCGGTGCGGACGTGCGGGACCTGAGCAACATCACCGGTTCCGCGAGCGCCCGCAACGCGCTGGTCAGCAAGCAGATCGACGTGGTGTGGGAGTACACCGGCTCGTCCTGGATCAGCTACAACGGCAAGACCGACCCGATCCCGGACGCGATCGCCCAGTACGAGGCGGTGCGCAAGCTCGACCGCGAGCAGAACGGGGTCGCCTGGTTCGCGTTGTCGCTGGACTCGGACAACACCTACGCGCTCGCGCTGAACCGGGAGAACGCGGACCGGCTCGGCGTGAACACGCTGTCCGACCTCAAGCGGCTCGGCCGGGAGAAGCCGGACGAGCTGTCGTTCTGCCTGGAGAGCGAGTTCGCCAGCCGCAACGACGGCATGCCGGGCGTCGCGGAGACCTACGGGTTCGCGGTCGATCCGGGCCGGGTGGAGACGCTGAACACCGGCACCATCTACACGGCCACGGCCACCGGCAAGTCCTGCAACTTCGGCGAGGTGTTCACCACCGACGGCCGGATCCAGGCGCTGGACCTGAAGGTGCTGGAGGACGACAAGAAGTTCTTCCCGCGCTACAACCTGGGCGTCACCGTGCGGGTGGACATGCTGGAGAAGTACCCGCAGCTGGAGGACGTGTTCCAGCCGATCTCGGACCGGCTGAACAACCAGGAGCTGCTGGACCTCAACGCCGGGGTCGACGTGGACGGCCGGGACCCGGCCGACGTCGCCCGCGACTGGATGGTGAAGCAGGGGTTCGTCACCCTCTGACGAACGCGCCCGCTGACCATCGCGGCAGGGCCGGTCGCTCCGTTCGGGGAGCGACCGGCCCTGCCGTCGTTCGCGGCCCGTCAGATGCCGAGCCGCTTGAGCAGGTCCTCTTCGATGCGGTCCAGCTCGCCGGTCACCGCCCGGTGCGCCGCGCGGCGGCGCGGGGCGGGCATGTGCTCGGCCGCGCGGACCGCGCCCGCCAGCTGGCCCAGCCTGCCGTCGGCCTGGTCCGCGAACTTCTCCTGCACCGAGATCTCGGCGGCGCTGCGGCCGCCGGTGCGGGAGCGCAGGTCCTGCAGCGCCGCGGCGTCCCCGGCGATGCGGGCGTGCAGCGCGGCGCCGCGCCCGGTGAACCGGCCCAGGTCGTCGACGGGCACGCCGAGCCGCCGCGCGCGGGCCCGGTCGTAGCCGTCCCGGGCGGCCGTCAACGCCTGCCACGCGTAGGGCGCCAGCGCCGGGGCGAGGATCTTGGCGACGCCGACGGCCTTGCGGGCGTCGCCCGGGGTGAACCGGCCGTGCTCGCCCTTCTTGCGCGCCTTCTCGTCCCGCTTGGCGGCCTTGTCCGCGGCCTTCGCCTCCTGCTTGGTGGTCTTGGTCTCCGCCTTGGTCTCCTGCTTGACGGCCTTGGTGTGCTCCTTGGCCGTCCTGGTCTGCTGCTGGGCGGCCTTCGCCTCCAGCTTGGCGACCTTCTTGACCTGCTTGGCGGCCGAGCGCACGTCCTCGCCGGTGTCGCCGCCGGTGAGCGGTTCGGTGCCGAGCACCTCGGTGGTCAGTGCTGCGGTGGCCGGTTCGCCTCGCGTCATCGCCGCCTCCTGCTGTTCCGGCGCGGTCCGCGCCGTGCCGATGCCCCGGCCCGGGGCTTCCCCTCGCTCGCGGATCACTGTAAGGAGTCATCGCGGCCGATGCCGGTTGACCGGAAGCGCGAGTGATCCACGGGTCGTGCACTCCGGGTGACCGATCGTGCTGCTGCGTCACCGGGGTGATGGGCGCGATCGTCGGGGGCACGGCCTACGCTGCGGGGCGTGGAGAACGAGGTGCTGCTCGACGCGGGCGTGGTCACGCGATGCCGCAGGAGGGTGCACCTCGACAACGATCCGCACGCCCGCGACCTGCCGAAAGCACCCGTGGACCCGGGCATCGAGCAGCGCGTCAGCGACGCCGCCGACCACCGCCGCGCCATCGCCGACCGGCTCGAGGCCGCCCTCGGCGAATCGTTCGCGCGCATCCCGCGGGACGCGTCCCGGCGGCAGCGCGAACGGGAGACGCTCACCGCGATGCGGGACGGCGTCCCCTTCATCTCCGGCGCGCAGCTGCCCCCGGACCCCGACGCCGGCCGGTTCGGCGGCATCGACCTGCTGGTGCGCGTCGAGTCCGGCTACCTGCCGGTGCTGGTGGTGCGGCACAAGACCACCGACCCGGGCAACGGCGCCCGCACCTCGCCGGTGGCGGAGCCGCTGCCCGGCTCGGCGCGGCGGGACCCGCGGCGCAAGGTGCGCTCCCAGCCCCGGGACCAGCTGCGGCTCGCGCACCTGGTGCGGCTGCTCGCCGCGTGCGGGATGGCCGCGCCCGGCAACCCCACCGGCGGCGTCATCGGCGTGGACGGCGACGTCGTCGTCTGGCACGACCTGCTCGCCCCGAACTGGCCCGGTGGCCGCACCGCGCTCGCCGAGTACGACGCCCGGTTCACCGACCGGGTCGCCGTCGCCACCGCGGCCGCGACCGGCGCCGAACCGCTCGCCCTGCCGTCCCGCGTCACGGAGTGCAAGGGCTGCCCGTGGTGGCCGACCTGCTCGGCGGAACTGCGCGAAGCCCGGGACGTGAGCCTCGTCGTCCGCGGCGAGGACGCCACCGCGCTGCGCGGCGCCGACGTGCACACCGTCGACGACCTCGCCGCCATGACCCCCGAGCGGGGCGGGACGACCGCGCTCGGCGCCGCCCGCACCGCCGAGGCCGTGCTGCTGGCGAAGGCGTGGCTGCGCGACCTCCCGCTGGTGCGCCGCGTCCGCGAACTCCAGGTGCCGCGCGCCGACGTGGAGATCGACGTCGACATGGAGAGCTACGCCGACTCCGGCGCCTACATGTGGGGCTGCTGGCTCTCCGGCGCGGACGTCGACGAGGAGCAGGGCTACCGCGCGTTCGTCACCTGGGATCCGCTGCCCTCCGACGACGAGGCCCGCTCGTTCGCCGAGTTCTGGTGCTGGTTCACCGCCGTCCGCGAGCGGGCGCACGCGCGCGGCCTCACCTTCCGCGCCTACTGCTACAACGAGCTCGCCGAGAACCGCTGGATGCTGTCCTCCGCCGAGCGCTTCGCGGGCAAGCCCGGCATCCCCGAGGTGTCCGAGGTGCGCCGGTTCATCGGCTCCGGCGAGTGGGTCGACCTGTTCGCCGCCGTCCGGGACCAGTTCCTGTGCCCGCAGGGCAAGGGGCTCAAGGTGATCGCGCCCAGCGCCGGGTTCGCCTGGCGCGACCCGGAGGCCAGCGGGGAGAACTCGATGCGCTGGTACCGGGACGCGGTCGGCCTCGACGGGCAGCGCCCCGAACCGTCCCAGCGGCGGCGGCTGCTGCAGTACAACGAGGACGACGTCCGGGCCACCCTCGCCGTCCGCCGCTGGATGACCTCCCCGGAGGCGGGCGAGATCCCCTTCACCGAGGACCTCTGACCTCCGGCGCCCGCCGGCCTGCGTGACGGGCAGCCTGGTGACGGGCAGCCTGCGTGACGGGCAGCCTGCGTGACGGGCGACCTCTTACGGCAGCTGACCTGCTGGACGGCGGGCCGCCGCGGTCGGCGTCCGAGGCGGCCCGCAACCCGAGGTGACCGGGCGAGCCGACGCCGACCGCCGCGGCCGGAACCCGCACCCGCTCACTTCGGCGCCATCCGCAGCGCGCCGTCCATGCGGATGACCTCGCCGTTGAGGTAGTCGTGCTCCACGATGCCCACCGCGAGCTTCGCGTAGTCGCCCGGCACGGCCAGCCGCTTCGGGAACGGCACCCCGGCGGCGAGCCCGGCGCGGAACTCCTCGCTGACGGTGGCCAGCATCGGGGTGTCCACGATGCCGGGCGCGATGGTCATCACCCGGATCCCGGCGGAGGACAGGTCGCGGGCGGCGGGCAGCGTCAGGCTCGCCACCCCGCCCTTGGAGGCCGCGTAGGCGGCCTGGCCGATCTGCCCGTCGAAGGCGGCCACGGAGGCGGTGTTGACGACGACGCCGCGCTGGCCCTCCCGGTCGGCCTCGGTCTCGCGGATAGCCGCGGCCGCCAGCCGCAGCACGTTGAAGGTGCCGAGCAGGTTGACCTCCAGGACCTTGCGGAACAGGTCGAGGTCGTGCGGCCCCTGCTTGCCGCTGATCCGCGCGGACGGCCCGATCCCCGCGCAGTTCACCACGATCCGCAGCGGCACCCCGGCGCCCGCGGCCTGCTCGACGGCGGTGCCCACCTGGTCGGCGTCGGTGACGTCGGCGGCGGTGTAGGTGATCCCGTCGACGGGCGGTGCCGCGGCCACCGAATCCGGCAGGTCCACGCCGAACACGTGCGCGCCGCGCTCGGCGAGGGCGCGGGCGGTGGCCGCGCCGAGTCCGGAGGCGGCGCCGGTGACGATGGCCGCGGTGCCGGTGATCTGCATGGGGTTCTCCTCGGTGTCGATCGCGATGCGCCCGTAGTCAACCAGTACTGAGCGCCGTTGTGCAGTACTGATCGTGTTGTGAACTGCGGTGCACCGCTGCGTCACCGCCCGAGCAGCAGCGCGTGAACAGTTGCCGAAGCAGCGTCGCCCACCCGATCGGTGTGCCACGATTCGGACGAGGTCAGCTTCCCGAACTGGGGATTTCCCGGTCGGGCCGCCGCTGTGGAGGTCGCCGTGTTCGCTCGCCGGATCGTGGTCGTCGGGACGGGGTACGTCGGGTTGACGACCGGCGCCTGCCTGGCGTCGCTGGGCCACCGGGTGGTGTGCAGCGACGTGGACGCGGCCAAGGTCGCCCGCCTGTCCCGCGGCGAGGTCGGCATCCTCGAACCCGGCCTCGGCGAACTCGTCGCCGAGGGGATCGCGGCCGGGCGGCTGGAGTTCGTGCTCGGCTCGGCCGGCGCGGTCGCCGACGCCGAAGTGGTGTTCCTGTGCGTGCCCACGCCGATGGGCTCCGGCGGCGGCGCGGACCTGGCCGCCGTCGAATCGGTCGTCGCCGAGGTCGCCGCTGTACTGCCCACCGGGTGCGTGCTGGTGTGCAAGTCGACGGTCCCGGTGGGCACCTCCGCGCGGGTCGCCGAGCTCGTCGGCCGCCCCGACGTGCCGGTGGTGTCGAACCCGGAGTTCCTGCGCGAGGGCTCCGCGGTGCACGACTTCCTGAACCCGGACCGGATCGTGGTGGGCTCCGCCTCGCAGGACGCCGCCGAGCGGGTCGCCGCGCTGTACGCGCGGCTCGGCGCGCCGACGGTGCTCACCGACGCGCCGAGCGCCGAGATGGTCAAGTACGCGGCGAACTGCTTCCTCGCCACGAAGCTGTCCTACGTGAACGCGGTGGCGGAGCTGTGCGAACGGCTGGGCGCGAACATCTCCGACGTCACCGAGGGCATGGGCTACGACCGGCGGATCGGGCAATCGTTCCTGCAGCCGGGCCCCGGCTGGGGCGGCTCCTGCCTGCCGAAGGACACGGCCGCGCTGTTGCAGGTGGCGCAGTCCGTCGGGTTCGACTTCGAGCTGCTCGGCGCCGCGATCGACTCGAACGCGCGGCAGCGGGAGCAGATGGTCGCGAAGGTCTCCGACGCGTGCGGGGTCGGCGTGGCGGGCTCGCTGGACGGGGTGCGGCTGGGGCTGCTGGGCCTCACGTTCAAGGCGGGCACCGACGACCTGCGGGATTCGCCCGCGCTGGCGGTGGCGGAGCTGCTGGCCGCGCGCGGTGCGGAACTGGTGGCCTGCGACCCGGGGTTGCGCGGGGACGAGGCGCCGCTGCAGGGCGTGGTGACCCTGGTGGACGACCCGTACGAGGCGGCGAAGGGCTCGGCCGGGCTGGTGGTGCTCACCGAGTGGCAGCAGTTCCGCGCGCTGGACTGGCCGCGGGTGGCCGGGTTGCTCGCGGGGCCGGTCGTGGTGGACACCCGCAACCACCTGGACCCGGACGTGCTGCGGCGGGCCGGGATCTCCTGGCGCGGCGTAGGCAGGCTCCCCGTCGGCTGACTTCCTGTCGATGAGCTCCTTTTGCGCAGCGCTGGGGTGGCGGAACCTCAGCGGGATTCTCGCTGCGGGATCTTTTTCCCGAGTGGCTCCGCCACGAGGGAAAAAGCTGTCCTCCCGAGAATCCCGCTGAGAACCCGCGGGTGGTCGGCC